>JBAZWU010000012.1 GCA_041660185.1 Elusimicrobiota bacterium
GCTGAATGGAGCCCAGCAGTCCAACACCGCGAGCGCGCGCATCACACTTCTCGCTTCAGATCTGAGCACGATCCGGATATATCCGAATCCCTGGCGCAAAGACAAACACCAGGGACACCCAGTGACTTTCGATACCCTGCCCCCCAACAGCACCGTGAAGCTCTATACGCTCTCCGGACACTGGATCAAGACGCTGAACACCGCCACCGCTTCGGCGGAATGGAATCTGGATAACGACGCCGGGGACAAGGTCGCCAGCGGAATTTATCTCTACGTAATCACGAACGACCAGGGGCAGCGAGTGCGTGGCAAGGTAGTGGTCATTCGGTGATAGGGCATCCGCCATTACGGCGCTGGCGGACCGCCGCTTCGGCCACGCACGAAGTCCGTCTGGGCCTCAGTGGCGGGAAAACCCGCGGCAAATTGGTGGTCATAAAATAATGATAGTCAATGAGAATTGTAGGGGCGCACCGCTGTGCGCCCGCCATCCGGATACCGTCATTACATATGATGCGGCCCTTAGGCCGATGCATTCTGTCGATGTAATATCCGGGCGCACAGCGGTGCGCCCCTACAGTTACAACTTTCTGCGCCCTTTAACCTGTTGCTTCTTGATGTTCGCCTTTCAGTTAGCCCCATCTTCCCTCCGGGCCGCCACCTTTTATGTGGACGGCTTTCGTCCGAATGATACAGGCAATGGATTATCCTGGTCTACAGCAAAGAAATATATTTCGACTGGGATTCAGCTTATGGCCGGGGGAGACACCTTGTACGTAAAAGACGGCACTTACACGGGGGCAAGCAATAGAATTTACGGTATCCCCAATGGCTCGGCCGGCGCCTACACAAAAATTCTCGCCGAAACGGATTTTGGAGTCACTCTTGACAATACCATGGGGACACCGGGATCCGAACAGTATCCAGCGACTGTTGATGGAGTGAGTTATGCTCAAATCCAGGGATTTAATGTCCGAAATGTTACGGGAGGCGTTAATCATTTCTGGGTGCACGATTCCGATCACATTAAAATTATCCGCTGCTCATCCGATGGGATTGCGGGCACAGGGAACAGCCCCGGCAGTTCTTTTGTAGCGGAAGGCGGCATCGGTTCGACGTATGTCTTGTTTGAAGAATGCTTCTCTTACGGTGGTGGCAGATATGCATTTGAAGTGGGGGGTCATGGCACGACAAGAAACATTGTCTTTCGCCGATGCCTGGTCCGGTGGGATTTTTCAAATGTGACGGAACCGATTTCCTGTTTCAATGCGTATGATGTGGACCATGTATATTGGCAGAACTGTATCGCGATAGACGGGAAGGATATCACCAGCCAGCCTTCCTACACCTACAACGGTTTAAAAGGGTTTTTTAATGCCAATGGCGGCGACCATTATGACTATCAAGGCTGCATTGCTCTCAACATGGAAGGGATGGGCTTTTATTTTGAAGAGAGTCCTGTCTCAAATATCTCTCTTCAAAACTGTGTTGTGTGGGGTACTCAATATCAGGGAGCCGCAAGAGGTTATTCTCCGATCGTTCTTGCCTTCGAGTACGGCACAGGACCGGTAACAACAACTCATTGCACGCTTGGAGTCAGTAGCTACTCTCAGGCGATACAGAATGAGAATCAAGATGCCCGCTTTACCAACTCAATCCTCTATGGGTTTAATTCATTAGGAAGTGGCTCCTATGCCTTGGACAATTCCGGAATTCTGACGGCTGAAGACTATAACTGTTTCCATGGGAATACAAGGGATATAGCCACGGCAATGGGTAGTCATGATGTAACTATTAACCCATTGGCAAATGGACTTAAATATATGACTCGGATCGAAACAGGGTACGCTCTTAAAACCGCCGGGCAAGGCGGGACTCCGATCGGAGCCGAAATCCTTTACAAAATGGGTGTGGATGGCACTCTGTATGGTGAAACGGGATGGAATTCATTAACAACTGATCCGCTTTGGCCGTTTCCGAACGAAGGGGTCATCCGAACCGCTTGCCGCGCTTTCCATAAAGATACCGGAGCAGCCTACACGGGAAGTCCTGTCATGGATGGTGCCAGAGGTTTTTGTGCTGATGGCCAGACTTTAACTAAATATATCTGGGAATACTTGGGCAACCCCTGCCCAGCCGGCATCTGCGAGCAAGGATCCTCGCCGACAACCTATTATGTTGCCGTGAACGGGAACGACACAAACCCCGGGACCCTAGCGCAGCCTTTCGCAACCATCAGTAAAGCCCTGACCGTGATGCAGGGCGGCAATACACTCATTGTTCGAAACGGCACCTATACGGACCGGGCGGGGATGCTGGTGAATGATCACGCCAGCGCCGTGATTCCCAGCGGCACCGTCCAACAGTTCACGACGATTCAAGCGGAATCCCCATTCGGGGTCCGTCTAAAGTGGACCCAGGGACTCGACTACTACGATGCCCCTGTTTTGATCGAACGGGCTCAATATGTACACGTCGATGGGTTCATCTACGAAATGCTCAATCAGGAATCGCCGTCCTATGTCGTGGATATTGAATCCAACAACAACAAAGTCACACGCACGATTGTGAAACGCTCTCATGTAGATGCCTATGGCGGATGGTATGTGCTCGGCGGATATGACAACCTCGTTGAAGATGCGGCAGGCGTCGGGGCGGCCCGTTATGGATTCTTTGCCGGCAGCGCGGATGCGGCCACCGGACGAAATATCTTTCGCCGCTGTGTGGGACGCATGGACTTTGCCAATACCGCTCAACCGAAAGCGACTTTTTGCTTCTACGGGAATAACGCCGGGAATAATGCCCGGGATGCCTACTTTCAAAACTGTATCGCTATGGATGGTCAGCGGCCGAGCAGCAACGGCGGCGAAGAAAAGTACGGTGGTTTCTACAACCCAAAGAACGCGACCAACGTCCATTTCCAAGGCACCATTGTTCTCAATGAAGACGTGGGTTACGCTGGGATGTTCGTTCGTGAACTTTCTGCTCTCGACACGAGCGTCGAACATGCGGTGGTCTATGATGTCCATAGTTCCGGAGTGGCAGGGATTCGCGCCAACGCTTCCGCAGGAGGGTATTACACGATCAATCGCTGTACGATCGGAGCGGCTCCATTCGGCTACTACAACGAGGACAGCGGGACGACCCGAAACCTCACTCAAACGCTGTTTTATTCCAATGGCGCACTGGCGGACGGAACCGATTACGGTTGGACGTCTATCACTAGCAACGCCTTCTTTCCGGCAGGACAAGCCACGGGATCAAATCCGATTACAAATAATGTGACTCTCCACTATCTCCCGCGGTCAGACTTAGCGACCGTAGGGGCCACGATTCTTTATCGCTACGGGGTCTCTGGCACACGCTGGGGAGAAACCGGATATAACCAACTTACCGGCGAATCGCTTTGGCCCTGGCCGTATGAGGATTCCATCGCTTCCGTGTTCTCTGAACAGTTGAATCCGCCGGCAGGCTACACACCTACAACCAATAACAGCAGCCGGGGCTTCATTTCAAAAGGTTTGACGCACTATATATGGGAGTACTTGGGCAATCCATGTCCTTCGAACATCTGCGAAAGCAGCTCGAACACGGCTCCAACCGTCGCTACCGCGGCTTCCGCTTCCCCAAGCCCGGTCACCGGAACGACCGCCACTCTTTCCGTCCTGGGTGCCGATGACGGCGGCGAAGCGAATCTCACCTACACCTGGGCCACCACCGGCACGCCTCCGGCCGCTGTCACCTACAACCGTAACGGTACCAATGCCGCCAAGAGCGTCACCGCGACTTTTACCCGCGCTGGCTCCTACACCTTTCAAGCCACCATCCGGGATGCTGGCGGCTTGAGCGTCACTTCCTCCGTAAGCGTAACCGTCAGCGCCACCGTGAACAGTATTGCCGTAAGTCCTGTGAGCGCCACCGTGGCCGTCAATACTACTCGTTCCTTTAGTGCTACAGCTTCAGACCAGTTCAGCCGTGCTTTGACCACCCAACCTACCTTTACTTGGACCGTCTCCGGCGGAGGCAGCATCAACAGCTCTGGCCTCTTTACGGCTGGTTTTTCAGCCGGCGGTCCTTACACCGTCACCGCTACAGCATCCAGCCACAGCGGCACCGCTCAAGTCACGGTGAGTCTCAATAGCCCCCCCACCATCCAGCTCATCAGCCCCGCTGTTGGGGCCACCTACACCGCCCCGGCTACTGTTCTCTGGCAGGTCCGGGTGACTTCCGGCACCGCTGCCTTGAGCCGGGTCCAGCTTTTGAACGGCAGCACCGTCCTGACCACCTTCAATAACCCGTCTTCCGGTTTACTAAACTACACCTGGTCGAGTGTTCCGACCGGTAGCTACAGCTTGAGCGCGGTTGTGACAGATACCCAGAGCTTGACGAACATGGCCAATGGTTCCATCGCCGTCAACCCGGCTCCGGTATCCCCCCTGCCGGATCCGGATCTCTCGGGACTCGATGGCAAGACGTTCTTGGCCAACGACACCTTAAACTTTACCTACAGCGCCGCCGCTACGGGTTTTAATTGGACCATCAACCCGCTTGTCGCCACAGCATCCCCTCGAAAGAATGCCAGCCTGGCCAAAGCCTCGGTCCCGACAACCAGCCCACAACTGCACCTGCTGGATTTGAACCTGGCTCCGGGACGCTATCAGCTGACGGTGCAGGCGCTGAACGGAGCGCAACAGTCCAATACGGCAAGCGCGCGCATCACCTTGCAAGCGTCTGATTTGAGCACGATCCGGATATATCCGAATCCCTGGCGCAAAGACAAACACCAGGGACATCCAGTGACTTTCGACACACTTCCCCCCAACAGCACCGTGAAGATCTATACGTTGTCCGGGCACTGGGTCAAGACGCTGGCCACTTCTACCGCTTCGGTGGAATGGAACCTGGATAACGACGCCGGGGACAAGGTGGCCAGCGGGATCTACCTTTATGTGATCACCAACAACCAGGGACAAAAGACCCGGGGGAAATTGGTGGTCATTAAATAATCCCGCTCATAACTCCACAATATTTACACGGCTTGACACTTCCTCAGACGGTAACGTATCTACGCATGATCTTTTAAATGGTCCCCAAAATCCACTCAAACACTGCAAAAAGTTAACACCACCGAAACACAATCGCGATTTGTTCGCAATATTCAAGTATTACCCTTCTAGTATGGCAAGCAGTTGCCAGTCTTTCACTGGGAGGCAGAAGACGATGAACACTGAAAAGAGGGGCCGGCTTTATCCTATAACGCTTTTGTTAATCCTGGGACTTGTATTCCCCCTTTCGGGTCCGTCCTATGCCTCTTCCGGGACTGAGGGCGCCTCATTCCTTGATATCCCGGTCGGCGCCCGCCCCGCTGCTCTTGGCGGCTCCTACAGCGCCCTGGCCTCCGATGCCTACGCCCCGGTCTGGAATCCCGCCGGCCTAGGCTTCCTGCAAGGCCCTGAACTCGCCGGACAGCACCTTTCCTATATAGACTCCATCCACTATGAATTTCTGAGCTTCGTTTATCCCCTCCACAAAGGCCGTTCGCTCGGCGCCTCGATCCAGTATCTCGGCACCGGCGATATGGACGGCACGAATCTCGATGCTACCCCGGCTGGTTCTTTCTCCAGCCACTACGCCTCTTACAATCTCGCGTATGGTCAGACCCTCACCGACCGCCTCTCTCTCGGGGTCACCGGCAAGATGATTAACGCCAAACTGGCGGATGTGAGCGCCAATGCGTATGCCTTAGACTTCGGATCCTTATACCAGGTCCGCCAGAACCTGACCGCCGCCGCCACACTGACCAATATCGGGAACCGGCTGACCTTCCTGTCGGACGGTGACCCACTGCCGATGGCCCTGCACCTGGGAGCTTCTTACGATCCCATCTCGCGCCTGGGGCTGACCGGCGAATTCGTTTACCCCCGCACAGGCCTGGCCGCCTGGCACATGGGCGCGGAGTGGCGCCCCTTGCCGACAATCAGCTTGCGCACCGGCTACAAGACCGATACGCTCAAAGAGCTGGGCACCATGGCCGGACTCACGGCCGGCATGGGGATTCAAGTCTGGGGACAGGAATTCGCGTATGCCTGGTCGCCGTACGGGGACCTGGGCAACACGCATTATTTCTCGCTGTTGATGCGCTTCGGCGAAACGGAAAAGGCGAAGCGGAACCTGATCAAATACCAGTCAGTGAAACGGCCCCACGGGACCGCGAAAACGATCAGCTCCGACGAATTCGAATACGAGCAGTTGCAGGAGCTGTTGAACGAAGGCTTCGACCACATGGCGAAGAAACGGTAACCGCCCCTGAACCCAGGATCCAAAATGAACCTCGCTAAACGCTTTTCAGTCGCGCTTCTGCTGGGTGTATCGCTGATCGCCGGATCACTCCCCCTGCCCTCCAATGCCGCGAGTGAGCATGTCACTTTGAAGGCTTCTGATTTAGACACCTTCCGGGTGTATCCGAACCCCTGGCGCAGCGACAAACATAAGAGTTATCCGGTAACCTTCGATTCCCTGCCCCCCAATAGCACCGTTAAGCTCTACACTCTGTCCGGGCACTGGATCAAGACGCTAAACACCTCTACCGCCTCGGTTGAATGGAACCTGGATAACGACGCCGGCGATAAGGTCGCCAGCGGAATCTATCTTTACGTGATCACGAACGACCAGGGGCAAAAATCGCAGGGCAAACTGGTTGTCATAAAATAAGCTCGGTAAACGGACAAACAATTCTCACTATTTCCTCCATGAGTTAACACCAATTAATAATACTATTGACGGAAGTGTGTATCCATGTTAGGAAACAAAATGTTAACGTGGATCGATTTAGGTACAGTAACCAGTTAACACAACCGCAATACAATTGCTATTTGTTAGCAATATTCAGACCTTATCCTTCTAGTGTCGGGAGGCGGTGCATGCTTCAACTGGAGGGGAGTAGACGACCATGTATACTCAAAAGCGGTGGCAGCTTCATTCTGCAGAGCTTTTGTTAATCCTGGGACTGGTTTTCCCTCTTTCGGGTCGCTCCTTTGCATCCTCCGGAACAGAAGGCGCCTCATTTTTTGACATTCCGGTCGGGGCCCGCCCCGCGGCGCTTGGCGGCGCCTACAGCGCTCTGGCAACCGATGCCTACGCCCCGGTCTGGAATCCAGCCGGACTCGGCTTCCTGGAAGGCCCGGAACTCGCCGGCCAGCACCTGTCCTACTTGGAATCTATCCACTACGAATTTCTAAGCGTCGTTTATCCCCTCCGCAAAGGCCGCTCCCTGGGCGCCTCAATCCAGTATCTGGGAACAGGGGATATGGATGCGATGAATCCGGACGCGACCTCCGCCGGCACGTTTTCCAGCCACTATGCTTCTTACAATCTCGCTTACGGACAGGCCCTCACGAACCGCCTGTCTCTCGGGGTTACCGGCAAGCTGATTAACGCCAATCTCGCTGACGTGAGCGCCAACACCTTCGCCGTAGACTTCGGAACCTTATACCAGATTCGCAAGAATCTGACCGCCGCAGCCACGGTAACAAATATTGGGAAGAAGTTGACGTTCCTGTCGGAGGGTGACCCGCTGCCCACCGCGCTGCACCTCGGCGCCGCCTACGACCACTCGCCGCGCCTCGGACTGATCGGCGAGCTTGAATATTCCCGGACAGGCCTGGCGAGCTGGCATATGGGGGCGGAGTGGCACCCCATGCAGATGATCAGCCTGAGGGCGGGCTACAAGACGGATACCCTCAGCGAGCTGGGTGCTTTGGCCGGGCTAACGACCGGCCTGGGGCTTGAAGTCTGGGGACAGGAATTCGCCTATGCCTGGTCTCCCTACGGAGATCTTGGGAACACCCACTATTTCTCGCTCCTTTTCCGCTTCGGCGAAGCGGAAAAAGCCAAACGGAACCTGATCAAATACGAATCCGTGAAACGGCCCCACGGGATACCGGCCAGCGCGGACGAAATAGAATACAACCAGCTGCAGGAACTGTTCAACGAAAGCTTCAATCGCCCGGCAAAGTAAACGTCGCGGGTGCCGATCCATGGACCTCTTCCAAACATTGTCTCAAACAAGCGCCTGATCAAGGCGCTTGTTTTTTTGGCACGAAGCGCTGGAATTTGGATAATGATTCAGTCGACACGGTGACCAGTGGGAACTTATGAAACAACGACTCCTAATCGCTGCACTCCTTTTGAGTTCATGGAGCAGCCCTATTTTCGCGGCTTTGCCCGTCATTTTTTACTCTGATCTGGTCTCAGGACCGAAGACCGGCGGCGAGAATAACAAAGGGGCTTATGTCACGATCTTCGGCAAGAACTTTGGCGCGACCCGAGGGGCCAGTTCCGTCTCGATCGGCGGCGGGCAAGCCGATAATTATCCAGTCTGGTCAGATTCCAAAATCAGTTTCCAGCTTGGGGCGGGTCCCAACACCGGCAACATCACAGTCACCACGGCTGATGGGACATCAAACGGGATCCCCTTTAGCATTCGTGCGTGCAACATTTCTTTTGTTTCCACCAGCGGCAATGACGCAGGAGGAGGCGGTATCAGCGACCCCTGGCGGCATCTCACCAAAGTCCGTCAATCTCTCGCCAAAGGCGGCATCTGCTATGTGCGAGGCGGGACGTACACCGATACCGATGAAGGAGCCGGCAACAGCGGTTATATTTTCTACGTGAGCGGTTCTTACCCCTGGGGAAGCGGCGCGCCAGATGATGGCGCACCGTATTGCCTGGTCGGCTATCCAGGAGAAACGGTAACGTGGCGAGGCGATAATCTCGTCGCCAATTATGTGAATGACACCAGTTATGCTGCGCTGAACTCCAATATTGTTTTCGCCAATATGATTATGGACGGGAACAACAACAACCATGGGATGGTGGGCTGGAATGGTGTGGCCAATGACGCAACCTACAGGGTTAAGAATGTCCGGTTTGTTAATTTGGACATCAAGAATTATCAATTACTTTCTGCTCAAGCCGGCGGCGGCGCTTCGCAGATCGGTGTAGGAGGTGCCGGGCCTGTCGATAACGTAAAGATCTTAGGTTGCCAAGTCCATCACGTGAGAAGCTGGACATCGCTGGATCATCTGGTTTACATGACCGCAGGCGGTGATAACTACGAAATAGCCTGGTGCGACACGTTCGATCTAATGGCTTCGGATAGCGGTTATCCCGGATACAATATTCAGTTTCATGCGGGTGGCTTTTCCGATTACGATGATTTTACGAATGTCAGCGTGCACGATAACAGGGTTCACGATAATCACGGCAGAGGCGGCATAAATTTTGCCGACAGAGTCATTTCAGCGAATTGTTACAACAACGTCATTTTTGATATTACCAGCACCGGTTCCTATGTCGGATTCCCGGTAAGATTACAGTCCCAATCCCCAGGAACTGTCAATTTTTATAACAATACGATTTATACCGCCGGGACTGAATATTTGACCGCACTGATAGATTTTTCCCGCACCAATACGTTCTACGTCAGAAATAATATCTTCTATACAGCCAATACCAAGGCGTATTCGGATGTCAGTTTCAGCCCGACCATCGTTGCTTCAAACAACCTTTTTTACGGAAATGGTGCTCCTCCTTCGTGGGCAAGCGGACAGCTGAATTCTGATCCGTCATTCATTAACGAAGCCGGATATGACTTCCACCTGCAGAGCCTAAGTCCCGCCATCGGTGCTGGAGTCACCATCGGCGGATTAACAGCCGATTTTGACGGCGTGCCTAGGCCTCAGGCGTCCAACGGCCAGTTTGCCATCGGCGCTTACGAGTACAACGTCGGCTACGTGCCGCCTCCGCCGGCACCGCCGCCCGGGGATACCCCGCTTCCTCTCCCCCTCGCCGAAACGACACCGCTGAGCAGTATTCGAGCGTACCCCAACCCCTGGCGGAGCGACCGCCATCAGGGACTTCCCGTGACCTTCGACAACCTGACGGCCAATAGCACCCTCAAGCTTTACACACTGTCCGGACATTGGATCCGAACGCTGGACACGTCCGCCGGATCGGCCGGATGGGATTTAAAGAATGATTCCGGTGACAAGGTGGCCAGCGGGATTTACCTTTACGTAATCACCAATAACCAGGGGCAGAAAACCAAAGGCAAACTGGTGATCATAAAGTAGTGATTATTGAAGAGCTATTTACCCGGAGGACATGCTTTTGAACAGGTTGAATGTGATCGACAGAACCTCTTTTTCAATTGCTGCATTAGTTATCTCCTTGTGTTCATTGAGCTTTGCAGCGCCACCCGCTCTTTTCTACTCCGATCTGACCTCCGGGCCTAATACAGGTGGGCAAAATAACGGAGGCGCATTCGTAACGATTTGGGGTAAAGGTTTCGGGGCAACCAGGGGAACAGGTTATGTTGCCGTCGGTGGAGGACCCGCAAGTAATTATCCCATTTGGACTGACACGAAAATATCATTCCAGCTCGGCGTCAGCGCACAGACCGGGAATATCGTTGTCACCAATTCAAATGGATCATCCAATTTTCTTCCTTTTACCGTCAGAAGCGGAAATATTTATTTTGTCAGCACGGACGGCAGTAACAGCAACATTGGAAGCCATGAGAATCCCTGGAGAACTATTATTCATGCCAAGAACACAATAATCCCCGGCGATATTGTTTATGTGGAAAATGGCGTAAGTCAGACAACAGAGGACACTGACAATGCAGCGGTCAATTTGGGTTCTCATGGAACAGCCGCTAATCCAAAAGCATTAATAGCGTATCCAGGGGCTACGGTTAACATCGGGAGCCCTTCGCTTGAAAGAGGTATTGGTCTTTGGGTGACCGGCGGAGCAGGCGGCTATCTTGGCAAATATTGGGTGATCTCGCAGTTTCATTTGACCTCAAACGGCTCGGTTCTTCCGGGTGGCTATGGATGGAGAATCATCGGGAATACCCTTACCGCGCCAAGTGGAGATGGAGCCAGCGCGGCGATTGAAGGAAATGGCAGCGGATTAAGAATACTGGGAAATGAACTTTACAATATCGGCAAATCCGAGCCCCAGAAGTTATATCACAACATTTATATCGACAATAATGAGGTTGGCACAGTTGCTTCAGATTTCGAAATCGGCTGGAATACGATAAGAGATTCAACGGCCAATAGAGGAATCCAGTTTTTCTCAGGAGAGGGTTACATCGAAAACGCGTCCATTCATGATAATGTCATTTATAACTTAAGAGGAAATGGAATTAATATCAATCAAAACACGCAGGGCGTTTTTAATGTTTACAACAATATTATTTACAACACCGCAAAAGGGCCGGACTTCCTCGACGGTCAAACGTCTTATGCTGGCATACTGATAAGCAGCAATCGGAACGCATCCGTCTATCTCTACAATAATCTGGTTTATGACAGTGGGTACAGCCCTCACGAATCAGATTCCGGCCTTTTGAGTATTCTGGATGGAAGTGTTTATATACGGAATAATATTTTTTATTCAAACGGCACAACTTATGCGCAGTACCTGGTTCCTGGAAGTATTGACCCCGTATCCAGCAGCAACAATCTTTGGTGTGGCAATGGGGCGCCGCCCGTCTGGGATACATCCGCTTTAAATTCCGACCCGCATTTTTATAATTTTCCTACGAAGGATTTTCATCTCCAATCCGATAGTCCAGCCATGGACGCAGGTTCTTCACTGGTCAATTCAATCGTTTCCATGGACTATGATGGTCTTCTTCGCCCGCAGGGTCCGGCCTATGACATCGGACCTTATGAATATAATTCCGGCTACACACCCCCGCCGCCACCCGGAGGCAATCCGCCGCCTCCTCCCTTACCCGAATCGGCTATCTCGAACACCATTCGGGTGTACCCTAATCCCTGGCGAGGCGATCGTGTCGCCACGGGCATCACCTTTGACCAGATGACGACTGGCAGCACGGTCAAGATCTTTACCACCAGCGGCCGACACATTCGTTCGCTCGACGCCCCTTCAGGTTCGGTGATCTGGGACCTGAAGAACGACTCCGGAGACAAGGTGGCCAGCGGGATTTATCTTTACGTGATTACCAACAACCAGGGGCAGCGAGTGCGTGGCAAGGTAGTGGTCATTCGGTGATAGGGCATCCGCCATTACGGCGCTGGCGGACCGCCACTTCGGCCACGCACGAAGTCCGCCTGGGCCGCAGTGGCGGGAAAACCCGCGGGAAACTGGTGATTATAAAATAGCGAAACGAGCTGTAAAAACAGCTCGTTTCGGACATCTGAATTGACATCGTAAGTTTACCTCGCCTCTATCGTGCCGTAACATTCATCCGTGATCCTCAATGTATGGAAAACTTTTGTGTTTGCGGCCACCACCGCACTGACCATCACCCCTTCCAGGGTTTCTGCCAGCGAGAAGGTTGTACCTGCTTGGAATACCAGGAAGATTCTTCGGCTGATCCTCACAACTCATAAACGGTTAGCCAACACGAGGGAGCTGTTCGCCGCTCAGGAAATCCAGCGAGCGCAGAAAACCGCTGAGCGGTTTGATGCGATGCGTTTATTCCACATCAAAAGACAGGACTTCGATGCGAGAGGGCGGGAAAAACGTGATTTCGAGCTCGGCGCCCTCCAGCAGGGTTCCCTTGGCCAGCACGGCAAACGTCTCCCGGAAGGAATTCTCCTGGATTCCCATGAACTGCCCGATTTTGAGCCTCACTTTGCGAACGGAGGTGGCGCCTTCCTGGCGCGCGTGCTCGGCGATGCCTTTGATCAGCGGCTCGATGAGATGGGTTTCATGCATGAAGGGCCTCTTGAATGTCCGCCGCCAGTTGCGTGATCGCCTTCTGCATGGGTTCGGATAGTTCTTCGCAGAAAGCCGTGGTTTGCGGCTGGACACCCAATAAATAAATAGTCGCCGTGGTGCGCGATTGCAGACATTCCATGAATAAATGGGGCGATAGCGTATGGGTGGTCAAACCGCTCCTCACGATGTCCTCTTTTTTTAAAAGCGCATAGTGACCTGGCGACAGGTCCAGATGAACGGCATCGGCCAAAAGAACCGTGTCGGGATTTTCCCGACTGATGCGGCCGAGGTAATTTTCAGGAGCTGTTCCGGCATCGATACAGATGGCGCCGACCCGGCCCTCGAGCCGTGCCATCAGGTACGGGCCGAAGCCGTCATCGCCGCGCAGAATGTTCCCGATGCCGAGCAAAACGACCTTTCCTTTCAGAACGGACGTCCAGGGAATTTCCATAAGATTTTTTAGGCCCCGCGAGGCCGTGACTAGGCAGTGAGGGTGGTTTCTCTTCGGCAAGGGGCGCAGAGAATCTTCATCCGGTCCGCACGGCCCTGGTCCTTGGCCGCGGCCCTGAGATTGTCATCGATAATCCCCAGGCTCTGCAAGCGGGCTTCATAGAGCGTCGGGCTGGAATAAGTGAGCTCGCCGATTTTCTCGGCAATCCATTTCAAATGGTCCTTGCCGGTGATCACCGTGCCGCAGATCTCGCAAAGCTGCAGTTCTTTCTCGATGGTCTCAAAGGACTGCGTCTTGCGGTCAAAAAAGGAGAGCTCCCAATCCGTCGAGCACTTAATGCCTTCGTGGTCCGCGATGCAGGCCGCCTGGCACTCACCGCAAAAAATGCAGGTGTCCGAGTAGTGAATCATCGTCCGCACGGCTTTTCCAGTGGTCACGCGGTCTTCGTGGGCGATGGCGTTCACCGGGCAGACCTGCTCGCAGGCCAGGCATCCCACACACTTCTCGGCGTGGAATTTGGGCTGGCCACGGAAGTTGGGATGCGGCTGAAACGGTTTCTTCGGAAAAGAGGACGTATAGGGCCCGACGATCACCGCCCGGACCGCCTCGCAGAGTTCCCTCAGTTTAGGCCATTTCATTTTTTGTCCTCAGAATAGTGATCGACCACGGTCCCTTCCCAGAGCTTAATCCCGGCGCGGTGGGCGCTGCGGGCAATCGCGTGCGCGGCTACAGGGTTGGTCAAAACGATAAACAACATGCAGAGAAGGGCTTTCACGCCGCCGCCCAGGGGGCCGGTAATGAGAAAGGTTCCGAAAAGGATACTACAGGTGCCCAGCGTAACGCACTTGGTCCCGGCCTGCAAGCGGAGGTAAAGGTCAGGTAAGCGCACCAGACCGATACACCCGAAGATGTCAAAAGCCAGGCCGATGGCGACAAAAATGAAACCCAACCACTCAATCATCGAAGTCCTTCCCTTCCAGGAATTTGCAGAGCGCTAACACGGTAATAAAGCTCTGCAACGCCCAGGCGATGCCGATGTCCAGGTACCACGTGCGCCGCGTGGTAATCGCCAGCACGGCACAGAGGCCGGTGATCATCACACCCAGTAAATCGACCGCCACAATACGATCCGCGCCGGTGGGCCCGCGTGCGACCCGGTACAGGCACAAGAGGCTGGCCAGAATAAGAATGTACAGCGCCCGCCCGAAAAACGGGGCCAACGAAAGCTTTGGGTAAAAAAGAAAAGGCAGCGGCCGCAGCACGATCATCGCCACGATCCCCACCAGAATCCCCGCACCCATCCACCAACGCCACTGTTTCATCGTACCCCTCGCCTATTCAAAAACTTTTCTGAGCATGGATTCGAAGCGCTGCACCACGAGCCTGGTCCGCTGCCCGGCGTCGGTTTCGGAGACCGTCATGCAGTGCACATAAATCAGCCCTTTTTTCGAATCGATGTCCACCGTCGTCGTGCCCGGCATTAAGGAGACCGAGTTGGCCAGGATCGTGAGCCCCATGTCTGACTTGATTTCTGTTTTCATCCGGATGATTCCAGGGCGGATCGGCAGGCGCGGATGAAGAACGCGGTAGGCCACGTCCAAATTGGCCTTGAAACTCTCCCACCAGAAATAAGGGAAATAACGGAAACAGAACGTGAAAAGCCGCGCGGGCTGCAGAAATAAACGGCTGGGCTGCGTGATGGGGAGGCCCTCCGTCATGAAGGCGACGAGCGCCGCCACCGGCACGCCCAAGAGCAGCGCCTGCCATCCCGGCATCCAGTTCAACAGACACCAGACCAGGTAGCAACTTGAGAAAAGGATGATTCGTCTATTCAACATTCCGTTTTATCCGATTAGTTTGGCGTAAAGAGACCCATTCAGCAAAACCTCCGACGCATGCCGGAGAAACGCTTCCTGAATTCCAGGAAGAAGCAGCAATCCTCCCCCCACGCATAAGATCGCCAGGATCACCATCGCACACCGCATCAAGAGAGGAACCTCCTGGACCTGCCGGAGACTCTCAGGTAATGCGCCGGCAAAGGTCTGCTTCATCGCCTTGGCCAGATATCCCATCGTCACCACACCAGCCAGCACCGCCCAAGCCGCGTAGCCGAAATACCCGGCCTGAACAGCCGCAAAAATGATGAGCAATTTGCTCCAAAATCCCCCGAACGGAGGAACCCCGGCAATGGACATGGCGCCGATCATTCCCGTAGCGCTCGTCACCGGCATCCGCTGAGACAGACCGCCCATCTTGCGCATATCACGCGTCCCGGTGGCGTAATCCACCGCCCCCGATGTCAGGAATAGAAGGGATTTTCCTACCGAGTGGTTAAACAGGTGCAAAAGGCCCCCAAGAATTCCCAAGGGAGTCCCCAACCCGATACCGAAGACGATGTAGCCGATCTGGCTCAGGGACGAGTAGGCCAGAAGTCGCTTAATATCCCACTGCCCTACCGCTGAGAATGCCCCGACTCCCATCGAGAGAGCCCCCAAAAAGAGCAGAACCGAACGCAGCATGGGGGTCATGCCCAACACGCAAAATAGGACCCTGAAAAGGGTATAGACACCAAGGCATTTGATGATGAGCCCGGAGAGCATCGCTGAAATGGGCGCGGGTGCGGAGGGGTGTGCATCCGGCAACCAGGCGTGAAAGGGAACGAGTGCCGCTTTGAGGCCAAAACCCATGATAAACAGCACAGCGGCCATAGGGACCACCCGGCCGCCCCCCTTCTCGGCGATGACTTTGGCCATGTCAGCCATGTTGAGCGTCGAGCAGTAGGCGTACAGAAACGCGATCCCCAAAAGAACAAAGGCGGCGCCCAGGGTATTCATGACGCCGTACTTAAAGGCGGCCTCTAATTCGTGTCGCTCAGTCCCAAAGGCGACGAGCGCACAGGCGGAGAGCGACGAGACCTCAAGGAATACAAAAAGATTAAAGAGATCGCCGGTCACAAGGATCCCGTTCATGCCGGAGAGGGTCATCAGGAAAAGCGCGTAAAACTTCCCGGGCGATGTGTACTTCTTCATATACGAGATCGCAAAAAGAACGATGCAGCATGCCACCAGATGCACGGTCACGAGCATGAAGACCGTTAAGCCGTCTTCCACCAACAGAATGCCGGCCGGAGGCTTCCATCCTCCGGAGAAATGGACCAGCGTGGACTGCGCATGCTGCACGCCGATAGAAAAAAACGACAAGGCGAGCAAGCTGAGGGTGACCAGCAACGTGGTCCCCTCTGAGAATCTCCGTAGTTTCCACCCGAAGAGCATAATGAGAAACACCCCGGCCAGGGGCAAGACAACAAAAAACGGAATTAGTCGAGTCGCGGTCATCCTTTAAGCTCCGAGATCTTGGTAATGTCGAAGGTGCCGTATTTCTCGTAGAGACGCAGGGCCAGCGCCACCAAGAGAAGCGTGGTGGCCACACCAATGACGATCGTGGTCAACACCATGGCCTGCGGCAACGGATCCACCATGTTTTCAATGGGGATATCCGGGGACAGCACAGGCGCCCGTCCATTCATCCGGTAACCGACCAGGATAAAAAGCAGGTTGGAGGCGTACTCGCAGATAATCAGTCCGATAACAATCTTGATGACATTGCGCTTGCGCACCACGCCATAGAGACCGATGCAGAAAAGAACCAGGCAAAGCCAATAGACCATCATGGTTTTTTCTCCGCATCCAGATGGAATAACATCAGCGCGGCAAAGGCCCCAAACAACGCGCCCGTCACAATGAGCAGGATGGCCAAGTTGCAGAGCGGGATGATGCCGGCGCTCCAGTATTGGAAAGGGCTGCCTTTCCCAAGAAAATTAAAGAAGAAATGGCCTTCACGACCCAATCCGAGTACCCCGACGGCCAAAAGAAGCAGCGCCCCGCTGGCCGCCAGAATCCGGGTCGCCGAACGCGGCAGGATCCGAAACGCTTCATCCTTTCCAAAGACCACCATGAGGAGAACAAACCCAAGCGCCATAATCACCCCGCCCGCAAAACCGTCGCCATGCGTGATCGGGCCATGGAAGACGATATAAAAACCAAAAAGGAACATCAGCCGCACGACGGAGCGGGCCGCGGTCCTCACCACGCGCGACAGACTTGGACCTGTCACCATCTTCATTCTTCTTCCTCCTCTGTGACACGCCCGGTGATCCATTTTCCGTTCCGGCGCAGCAGAGTGAGTACACCCACCAAAGCCGCCAGTAAAGCCGTCATCTCGCCCAACCGGTCATAGACCCGGTAATTCATTGAAACCGCAGCCACGAGATTGGTCGCCCCGGTCTGGGCCAAGCCTTCCTGGAGGTAAGTCAGAGACACGCGAGGAACCGGGTATCCAAACTTGGGCAGTTCCGCCAAAGCCTTCCAAGCCACCGTCAAAAAGATCACGGTAAACACCAGGGTGATGCTGGTGTTCAACAACCAGCGGCCGGAGGTTGAAAACGGAAGATCCTTCCGGATGGTGGCACGAATCAGGATGATGAGGCACAGGATTTCGACCACCAGCTGGGTGATGGCCACATCAGGGGCTTTAAGAATCAGGAAGACCATCGATAGCCCCAGGCCCACCGCGCTGACGGAGACCACCGCAGACAGCAGGTCCTTCAGCTCGATCGCGATGAGCGCCGCCACGATCATGAAGCCCAACAAGGTGTAAAGTTCAATCATCCGCTATCCCATTAGAAAGAGGAACAGAATTGCTGCGCCGAACAGCCCCCATGACAGATACGTCGGCAAAATTCCATTGTGAAGGTACTGCATCAACCGATTGACCCTCAGGGTGAGTTCAACTCCAAGATCATACGGATCAAACCGCCGTTTTTCAGCCAACCCGTAAATGGTTTTTAAGCAGCCCCACTCGCTGATCGTGTGGTAGAACTCCGTGCCCGACACCCGCATTTCCGGATACTCTTCCACGGTTTCTCCACCCGTAAAGATGGCGGTTTCCCGCGTCTTGGCCATCGTGCCGACCCAATAAATGAGAAGACCCACAAGCATTCCAACGACAAGAAGGACGGTGGTCAAACCAGCGTTCCAAATTCCCGGGTAATCCACCGCAGATCCCAGGCTTGGGAAGATCCACATTCGCAACGGTAAGGACGCGGCAAATACACCAAAAAGGAGACATAGGACCGCCAGCGTGACCATCGGGATCTGCATCGAGAGGCCGACTTCGGCCGACGGCGTTTTGCGCTGCTGCTGTTCCACCGAGGGCTGTCCGAGGAAAACAGCATGCACAACCTTCATAAAACTGGCCAGGGTCAAGGCGCTTCCAAACATGGCCGCTACAAGCCAAACCAGGCCCAGCGGACTGCCGGTACGAGCCGATTCAATGATCCCTTGATAGATCATCCACTTGGAGGCAAAACCATTCAAAGGAGGAACCCCGGAAATGGCCAACGCCGCCACCAGGAAAGCGCCGAAGGTCACCGGCATCGCCCGCGCCAAGCCTCCCAGCTTATCCAATTCGGTTGTCCCCGCGTTTTTCTCAACGGCACCGCCACCCAGGAAAAGACAGTTTTTATAGATCGCATTATTCAGCATGTGAAACAATCCTCCGGCGATGCCCACCGGATTTCCCGTGCCGATTCCCAAAACCATGTAGCCGACCTGGCTGACCGCGTGATAGCCCAGCAATCGCTTCAAGTCATGTTGAACCAACGCCATCATCACGGCCGCCACGATGGTCAAGCTTCCAGCGGTCATGAGCAACGTGTTCATGGCCGGCGTCATCTGAAACAAACCGAGTGAAAGACGGACCAGGAGATAAATCCCCAAAAGTTTATCCAAGGACGCCGGAAGATAGGCGGTCACCGGAATGGGCGCGTCCTCCGCGGTATCCGGAACCCAGGAGTGGAAGGGCATCGAGCCCGCCTTGGCCAGGGCGCCGGAAGCCAGACATAAATAGGCCACGATGGCGGACCGGCTCGTCAAAGCCACATGGATATCGCTCATCCGCAGAAATCCGGTCAGGCGCCAGAGGAGGGCGATGCCCAGAATCATCAGGACATCAGCGCCGGCAACGATGATCAAGGCCTTCTTGGCCGTGGCCGGAGTCCGTTCCCGGCGGCCGAAATGGATTAAGAGATACAGTAGAAACCCGAGGAATCCCCAGCAAACGATGAAGACAATCAAATGGTCGGCAAAAACAGCTCCCAGAGAGGCCACGAGCGTCAAAATGACATAGGCGTAATAACGGCCCAATCCCGAGCGCCCGCGCAGGAATCCAACCGAGTAGAGAACCGTCAGGGCAAAAAAGAACAAGACGAACCCGCCGATAAAAAGGGAAAGGGGATCGCTTCTAAAATAAGGGATCAAAAGACTCATTCCACTCCCATTTCCTTTCGGAGCCGCTGCGTTTTTTCCTGCGAAAGCCGGACCAGGTCTTCCCCGCTGTAGAGCTGGGTACCCTTCAGGTTGCGCACCGCCAGCCGCTCGGTGCAGCAGTAACAAGGATCGATGCCCGCCAGAATAATCGTCGCATCCGAAATCGTTTGTCCCACCACCGTCGCTTTGTACGTCGGAAGGTTCATGAACGTGGGGGCACGGATTTTGTGGCGGACGGCCCGGTTGGTGCCATCACTGCGGACATAATGGAAACACTCCCCCCGCGGCGCTTCGATATGCCCGATCCCCTCTCCGGACGGGATGCTCTTGATCTTGGCATCAATCTCGCCGGGCGGCAGGCGTGTCAGACACTGCTTCAGGATTTTGACGGATTCAAAAGTCTCCAGCACGCGCACAACCAGTTTGTCGAACACGTCGCCATTCTGACAAACGATCATGTCCCACTCCACTTGATCGTAGGCGGCGTAGGCGCAATCTTTTCGGAGGTCCCGGGCTATCCCCGAGGCCCGCGCGGTCGGTCCGAGCGCGCCGTAACGGATGGCATCCTCCCGGGACAGAACACCGATCCCCTTGGTGCGGGCATGCAGAACAGGATCATCCATCACGGCCTTGCGGAGCATGTCCAGGGTGGGCAGAATCGAATCGATTTTCTTCAACACAATGGGGATGTCGTCCGCTTTGATATCGCGCCGGACCCCGCCGGGCCGGAACATGGCATAGTTGTTCCGGTTGCCGGAGAGAATCTCCATAACATCCAGGATTTCCTCTCGAAGCTTCCAGGCCCACATGAACACCGTGTTGTACCCGAGAAAGTGACCCGCCAGGCCCAGCCAGAGGAGATGCGAATGAACCCGTTCTCCTTCAGCGATAATCGTCCGGATATATTTGGCCCGTTCAGGGACTTCCATCGGAAAGATGTCCTCCACAGCCTGGGTGAAGGCGAAGGGATGGCTCGTCGAGCAAATCCCACAGATCCGCTCTACCACAAAGGTGGACATATCGAACGTTTTCATCTCCGACAGTTTTTCAATACCGCGGTGGTTGTACCCGAGGTGAACGTCGATGTCCACCACTCGTTCGCCATCCACGGTCAAGCTGAAAAACTCCGGCTCCTCCTGGAGCGGATGATAGGGTCCGATGGGGACAATGGTTCGAACCATTACACGCCCCTGTCCCGGATCGCTTCCGGATCCCACTCTTTATAATCCTGGCGCAACGGATATACATCTTTCGGCCAGTTGTCGGGGAGAAGCAGTCTTCGCATATCGGGGTGCCCTTTGAATTCGATCCCCAGCAGCTCGTGGATTTCGCGCTCAATCCAGTTGGCCGCCTCCAACTGCGGCGTCACGGAATCGATCGACAGATGCGACTTCTCCAACCGCACCCGAAGCGAAATCACCACATTGATCTCCTCCAACGTGAAGTGGTAGAGGATTTCCATGTGCTCACGCATATCCACTCCGGAAGCGATATTAAAACGCGCCCCTAAATCTTTGTGAAGATAAAGAACCCATTTCCGAATCGCGTCGGGCTTAATGTCGACATAAATTCGTTTGGGTGATTTTTCGACGAGCGAAAGGATATCGCCTCCTAATTTTTCCCTTAAATCCTTGAGAACCGCTTCCCGAGTCATTAGGGCCTCGTTTCCGTCTGCCATTTACGACGCATTCTTCACCTTCTCAATCAGCTTCACGACACCGGCGATGATCGCTTCCGGCCGGGGCGGGCAACCCGGGATGTAAACGTCCACCGGGATAATCTTATCGATCGGGACGGGGCAATTATAGCTTTGGATAAACAATCCCCGGGACAGCGCGCATTCCCCGATGGCCACCACCAAACACGGTTTCGGCACTTGGTCGTAGAGCTTTTTGACGCGCTCCATGGATTTGCGGTTGGCCGAACCGGTCACGAGCAGAACATCGGCATGCTTGATGCTGCCCGCCAGAAGCATCCCGAAGCGTTCAATATCAAAACGCGGCGTCAAGCAGTCCAGCACTTCGATGTCGCAGTTGTTGCAGCTGCCGGTCGAAAGGTGGAACACCCACGGCGATTTCAATAAAGCGGTCAATTTGGCACCCATCTTATTTCCCCACCATCGCCAGGACAACGGCTGCCGCCGCAACCCACGTCACCGGTCCCCAGAAAAATCGAATCGCTTGATCGATCCGCACCCGCGGATTGGTATTGCGAATCACGGTGATCAGGGCCACCAACCCGACGTATTTGAGCGCCCCCCAGAGGATATCGAGGCCGCCCCGAACTCCCCCGAGAAAGAGCATGATCAAAAAAAACGGCAGCACAAAAAGAAGCATGCTCTTCGTCAGCCGGTAAACCGCGAGCGCCGCGCCCGAATACTCCACCAAAGGACCGCTCACGATCTCAGTTTCCGCTTCCGCCATATCAAAGGGAACCAGTCCCAGTTTGGCCTGCATGCAGAGGATCGCCACCCCGAAAGCTAAAACACCTGAAAGGTTCCCCGCGATCGCACCGCTTTGCGCCTGTGTGTTGATGATGTCTCCCAGACGGAAGGAATAACCGGTCTTAATCACCGGCACCACCATCGCCAGGACAAACGGCAATTCATAGCTCAGGATGGCCTTCATCTCGCGTGAAGCGCCCACGCTGGCATAGGGGCTCCGGGAGGCAAATCCACCCATCATGATACTGATCGAAGGGATGGTCAGCAGATACAACACCACGATCAGATCCCCTCCGAAGGTCTGTGAAGGGGCACAATTGTTCAGCCACAAAAGCGTCGAGACCACTCCGGCGCTGGCCAAGCCGACCAGGGGTGCCGAAAAAAAGGTGATCCGCGAAGCACCGGCCGGCACCAGATTCTCTTTACCGAGCAGTTTCACCAGGTCAATAAAGGGCTGCCAGAGGGGCGGCCCGACCCGGTACTGAACCCGCGCGGTCACCTTCCGGTCGATCCCACTCGCCAACAAGCCAATCACAGCGGTCATGAAGAACCCCAGGATTAGAAAATAGAGAATCGGAATCATGCTTTTTCCCGCTTCCAATGCGTTGAATGGACGATGAGATGGTCTCCCACCAAAAAGGTGTTTTCATCGAGCGCTATGGATCCGCTTTTGAGGCTGAGCGCGCCGTGAGGGCAGCTCTTGATGCAGAGCGGCTCTCCCTTCTGACCCCGGCGATCCAGACAATAATCACAGGTATGAATCAATAAAGGGACATTCTCCGGGTAAATCGTTCCGTACGGGCAGGCGTGCGAACAGGATTTGCAGCTGACGCAGCGCAGCGCATGGCGGACCAGCATATTCCCTTTATCCTTCTGCTGTTCCAGCGCGTCTTTCGGGCACGCGTTGACGCAGTGGGGCTCTTCGCAGCGGCGGCAAACCAGCGCGTAAGTGGCCAACTCGGCGATGGATACAATCCCGTTGTTGCCCGGCTTCTGGGTGTGATAATAGTAGCTGCACTGAATCTCGCACGTCGAGCACTCCCCCGTAGCACACTTGTCGAGATCCACATACAACCGTTGATCGTCCCCTTTCACAGGCGACGCGGCCAGCTGGCCATGATGGAGTTCTTCAGCGCTCGTGGTCACAAAAGCATCCGATCAATCCCAGATTTCATGAAAATTTTTGATCTTGTCGTACCGGAACACGGGCCCGTCTTTGCAGGGGTAGTAGACCCCCAGCCGGCAGTGGCCGCATTTGCCGACCCCGCAGGACATGTTCTTCTCCATCGAGAGGTAAAGATTTTCCTCTTTGAATCCCATTTCCAAAAGCTTTTTGGCCCCAAATTTCATCATGATGGGCGGGCCGCAGACAATGGCGACCCCCGTTGCGTAGTCCATCTTGACGCTGTCAAAAATGGTGGTGACCACGCCGACGTTCCATTTCCAGCTTTCGTCGCCTTTGTCCACGGTCAGATCCAGATTGAGATCGGATCGTTTGGCCCAACCCTCGACTTCCTTCCGGTAAAGAAAATCACCCGGGGTCTTGCACCCTCCGCGGAAATACAACTGCTTAAATTGCCCGCTCAAATCGAAGAAGGAATACATGAGGCTGCGCAAGGGCGCAAAACCGCATCCGCCGCCGACCACCAGGACTTCCCGGCCTTTAAATTCGTCCAGGGGATAACCGTTTCCGAAAGGGCCGCGCACACCGATGACGTCCCCTTTTTTGAGTTGATGCACTTTCTCCGTGACTTTTCCCACCCGCATCACGCTGACTTCCAGAACGTCCGCCACCGCCGGACGTGACGAAGGCGTAAAAGGGGCTTCCCCGACGCCGGGGATGGTCAGCTCCACAAACTGTCCCGTACGAAAGCTGAGGGCCTTTTCCGGCCGGAAGCGGATGGTTTTAATCGTCGTTGTTTCCGGAATGACGTCTAAAACTTCCGCCTGCATCGGTTGATAGGGGTTCATGATCTCAGACACGGCTGACCTCATTAACCAATCGTTTTAAGACCCGCCGGATGTCGATCTTCGCGGGACACGCGGTAATGCAGCGGCCGCATCCGGTGCAGGCATAAACCTGGGCTACCTTGGGGAAGAAATCAAATTTTTTCTCGAATCGATTGCGCAGCCGCATCCAGAGCCGCTTCCGGGGATTGGCGCCGCCGGCTACCCGGGCGTAATCCTTCAGCATGCAGGAATCCCACACGCGAGACCGCATCAAGGTGTCGCCTTCCTTCTGGTCATAAAGAAGAAAGCAGTGACACGTCGGGCAGATCTGGGTGCAGGCGCCGCATTCCACACACGTCTTGGCTTCGTCTTCCCATATCCCGGAGGCGAAATTCCGTTCGATCATGCCGGAGAACCGCTCCTGGTTCGGGACCTCATGGGTCTTCAGGTTCTGCTCAACCGCTTGAACAACTCGGACCCGCTGCTCATCCCGAAGCTGAACATCTTTGTCGGTGACTCTCTTAAATAAGGAGGCGTGCTGCTGCAGCCAGTTACTCCCTTTGTCCGAACCGGCTTCGACCAGAAAGCGGTCTTCGAGAAGTGACAGGTTCAGGTCAAAGTCTTCGGTGGGATAGGGTTTGACGCCAACCGCCAGGCAAAAACAGGTATCAATCGCGCAGGTGCAGTCGGCACTGATGATCAGATTGTCTACGCGGTTTCGGTTATAGAAGGGATCTGGAAACCCATGGTTTTTAAAGACGTGGTCCTGAATCTTAAGACCTTTCAGGTCGCAGGCCTTGACGCCCACAATGGCCTGCGGTTTACGGGGGGTGGGGTTGTCGGAGCTGAACCCTTCCGCAATCCGCTCCCGGGCCCGCGAAAAAAACGCCTTCAGCGGCTCAAAAGGCCGGACTTCTCCGATCACCAGGTTGTCCGCGACCGCCGTATATTTTTGGAAGAAACGTTGGTTTTGTTTTTTGACGGGGACAAAGACGTCGAAACGATCCGAGAGCTTGTTTAAAAACCCGGCGAGGTCCGTCTTCTTTAAAATGACAAATTTTTCCATCGTTAGTTTTTTCTGCCGTCCATTCTCGATGGAGTGTGTTGTGTTCTATTGGACGTCATATCCTATTGATCGTTATCGGTTCGAACAAGGTTTCTATCGTATTTTTTAGAGTCCAGCCGGGAGAGTGAAAGCATAAAACTCAGTTTCTTTTCTGCCACTTCCACGGATTAAGGTACTTTATACATTTTTTTAAAAAATTTTCCCACTACGAATTTTTTTCAGAATTTTTTCAACAAATGCGCGGGAGCTGCTCCCCGCTCAAGAGATCGAGCAGGCGGGTGGAGCCGAGGCGTGTTTTAATCGTGACCTGGCCGGAGCCGGACGGGCTTTTCTCGACTTTCCCGATCACCGCAGCTTTGGTACCGGACGGCTCTGTCTGCAAAACAGAGAGTGCACGCGGCACGTCTGAGGCTTTCACAAACGCACAGAAACGTCCTTCATTGGCCACATAGAGCGGATCGAGCCCCAAAATCTCGCAGGCCCCTTGGACCTCGGGATGCACGGGAATTGGAGCTTCTTCCAAGGAAACCTGAAGTTTCGCATCTTCGGCGATTTCGTTTAGCGCGCTGGCCAATCCTCCGCGAGTGAGATCGCGCAAACAGTGGATCTCTACTCCCGCGTCCAACAATTTTTTCACAGGGTTCCAAAGAGGCGCGGTATCGCTTTCGATCGCGCTTTCAAAGGACAGGCCTTCCCGGACCGCCATAATCGCGATGCCATGCCGGCCCAGATCCCCGTTGATCAGGATGCCATCTCCCGGCTGAACCGAGGAAGGTCCGATCGACAGGTTGTGCTCAAGTACGCCAATTCCAGCGGTATTGACGTAAAGACCGTCGGCTTTTCCACGGTCAACAACCTTGGTATCACCCGTCACGAGCTGAACACCGGCGTCTTGGGCCGCGGTCTGCATGGACGCGACCACGCGGGAGAGAACCTCCATGGGAAGGCCTTCTTCCAGAATAAACCCGCAGGAAAGATAGAGGGGCTTAGCGCCGCACATCGCCAGATCATTCACCGTACCATGCACCGCAAGTTTCCCGATGTCCCCGCCCGGGAAAAAGAGAGGATGGACAACATACGAATCCGTCGTAAAAGCGATTTGGGTGTTTCCGATGGAAAGCACCGCCCCGTCATGCCGCTGGAACGTCTGGCCGCTGGAAAAAGCCGGGATGATCAGTCCTTCGATCAGTTGGCGCATCAGCTTTCCCCCTCCTCCGTGGGCGAGAAGGATGTTGGGATAATTACTGATAGGAAGAGGGCAATTATTCATCCGACTTCCGATCGTCATTCCCCGCGGCCACTGGCGGGGAATCCATACAAACCGTCGCACGGCATGATGGATCCCCGACAGAGTCATTCGGGGATGACGGCTTACTCGACGGCTTCCGGTAACGGTAATAGGCGGCGCAGGCGCCTTCGGAGGAGACCATGGTGGCACCGAGCGGGTGCTCCGGCGTGCAGCGGGTTCCGAAGGCCGAACACTCTTTCGGTTTTTTCACGCCCCGCAAGATCAAACCACTGATGCACTCAGGGGATTCGTTGGCGGTCACACCCACTACATCAAAACGCTTCTCCGCATCAAAGGCCTCATACGCCTTTGATAATCCAAGTCCGCTCTTTGGAATCTCCCCCACTCCACGCCATTTCCGGTGAACCACCTGAAAAACGTCCTGCATGACTATCAGGGCCGGCTGATTTCCTTCCCGGCGAACCGCGCGTACATATTGGTTTTCGACCACGGCCCGCCCTTCTTCCAGCTGTTTGACGCACAGGAGCACACCGTGGAGAATATCGAGCGGTTCAAAACCCGTGACCACGATCGGCACACGGTATTTTTTAGCGAGCGGCTCATACTCGGTGTACCCCATAACCGCGCAAACATGCCCGGCCGCCAGAAACGCCTGGACCTTGTTGTCAGGAGACGACAGGATGGCCTCAATCGCCGGCGGGACAATCACATGAGAGACCAAGAGCGAAAAGTTTTTGATCCCTTCTCGTTTCGCCTGAAAGACGGACATGGCGTTCGCCGGGGCGGTGGTTTCAAAACCCACGGCAAAAAATACAACCTCTTTGTCCGGGTGTTGGCGGGCGAGTTGGAGCGCATCCAGAGGCGAATAAACGATCCGGACATCCCCGCCGGTGGCTTTGACCGAGAAGAGGTCCTGACAAGAGCCGGGGACGCGGAGCATGTCCCCGAAGGAACAGAAAATAACGTCGGGCCGGGCAGCAATCGCAATGGCTTTATCGATAATTTCGAGCGGCGTGACACAGACCGGACATCCCGGCCCGTGAACCAGCGTAACCGTTTTAGGAAGGAGCTCATCCAACCCGAACCGGACAATGGCATGCGTCTGACCGCCACAGACTTCCATGATTGTCCAGGGCCGCGTCACGACACGGGTAATTTCACGGGCTAACGTGCGCGCCGCTTCCGGATCACGGTATTCGTCGATGTATTGCATATTCGTCCGTTTTCGTCATTCCCGCGGTCGTAGGCGGGAATCCATCATGCGGTTGTCGGAACACCTGACCTCACGGCAAGGATGGTTCCCCCGCCAGAACCCGCGGGGGATGACGAAGGGATAGCCGCAGAAGATGACGGCTTGTTAAGCTTTTGGTCGGTAGCTCAGCACGGCACGCCTATACTGGGACCGTTCAAAACTAGACGGATCTGAGCATTTCTGCTGGCTCATGCTGCCGCGCATCTGCTGGACGGATTCGTACTCATGCTCTTCCATCCACCGTTTCAGTCCCTGCTCAAGGACTTGGATCTCCTTAATTCCGTGAGAAAGGAGAACCGAACAGAGCATGGTGGCATTCGCCCCGACCATGATCATTTTGATCACATCTTCGGGTGTATAAAGACCGCTTGTCGCGGCCAAATCAACCGGCACGCGACCGTATAAAATACCAATCCACGTCATGGGCAGACGCATGGAATGCGGCGTGCTTAAGAGGATTCGAGGCCGCATCTCCAAATCAACCAGATCCACATCCGGCTGATAGAAGCGGTTGAAAAGCACGAGCGCGTTGGCTCCGGCTTTCTGCATTCGTTTGGCCATGTTGGCCATGTTGCTGTAATACGGGCTCAGCTTCACCGCCAGAGGAAGCTTAACCGCCTTTTTGACCGACTCCACAATCGCGATGGCTTCGGCTTCTACATCCTCGGAAGAAAGCGTCATATCCGTTGGGATGGAATAGATGTTCAGTTCCAACGCATCCGCACCGGCTTCCTGGATACGACGCGCATACTGGACCCAGCCACCCTTCGAGCAACCGTTTAAGCTGGCGATGATCGGAATCCCGACCGCCTGCTTGGCTTTGCGAATATGCTCCAGATACTCTTCTGGCCCGAAGACCACTTGGACGGGTTCCGGAATATAACTTTCCGCTTCAGGGTGGAGATTGGCCGTTGAATCCAGATGATGGGACAGCTCGTCGCGCTCCGCTTTTAACTGTTCCTCAAAAAGGGAACGCAGGACAATAGCCGAGGCACCGGCCTCTTCCATCTTTTTGAGATTGTCCAGATCATCCGACAACGGAGAGGCCGCCGGGACCAGAGGATTTCGAAGCTTCAGGCCGAGGTAAGTCGTTGAGAGATCCATTAGCTGGCCTTCCCTTCTGTCCCGGCTGTTCCCGCAGGACTGCTCGGGGCTGGAGCGGGAGGTGCATAGACCATTTTGGAGAGGTATTCATACTGCTCCCAACTCCGTTTCGCATCTTTTTCAGCCAGCTGTATCAGTCGCTTGGCTTCCTCGGGCTTACTTTTAGTCAGCATCTTGAAGCGGTTTTCCCGGTAGAGGGTCTCTTCAATCTTGACGGTGGGCGGTTTCGAATCCACAACGAGTGGATTTTCGCCCCGTTCGATTCGCTCCGGGTTGTAGCGGTACAACAACCATTGTCCGGAGTTCACGAGGGCCTTCTGGTTCTGCATCCCGGTTTCCATGTCGATCCCGTGAGCAATGCAGTGGCTGTAAGCGATGATGATCGAAGGCCCTGGATACGCCTGTGCTTCCAGAAACGCCTTCAACGTCTGCTCATCCCGCGCGCCCATCGCCACCCGGGCCACATAAACGTTGCCGTACGTCATGGCGATCAATCCAAGATCCTTTTTCGGTGAGTCTTTTCCACCGGCGGCGAATTTCGCCACCGCGCCCCGCGGCGTGGCCTTGGACTTCTGTCCACCGGTGTTCGAGTAGACTTCCGTATCCAGAACCAGAATGTTCACGTCCTTACCGCTGGCCAGCACGTGGTCCAGGCCGCCAAACCCGATGTCGTAGGCCCAACCATCTCCTCCGACGATCCAGACGCTCTTCTTGACCAGAAGATCGGCCCGTTCAAGCAACCGTTTGGCTTCTGGTTTATTAATAGAGGCCAGCTTTTCTTTCAGCACAACCACGCGCTGGCGTTGTTCATAAATATCGGCCTCATCCTTTTGCTTGGACGCCAGAAGCGCGCTCACAAGCGCCCCATCCAGATCGCCGGACAAGCGCTTGAGAAGCTCTTCTGCGTATTCCCGCTGCTTATCGAGAGACAACCGGAACCCGAGTCCGAATTCCGCGTTGTCTTCGAAGAGGGAATTCGACCAGGCCGGACCGCGCCCGGAGGCGTCCTGCGCCCAGGGCGTTGTGGGGAGATTGCCGCCATAGATGGACGAGCAACCCGTGGCGTTGGCTACAATCGCCCGATCGCCAAAGAGTTGGGAAAGAAGTTTCACGTAGGGGGTCTCGCCACAGCCGCCGCAAGCACCCGAAAACTCGAACAACGGGCGCTGAAGTTGCTGCTGGTTGATGCGAGAGGGATCGATCTTCCGTCGGTCCATATCCGGCAACGTCAGGAAGAAATTCCAATTCTCGCGCTCAGGAATCTGAAGCGAAGCCTGCGGCTGCATGTTAATGGCTTTGAGCCGGGTCTCGGATTTGTTCCGGGCCGGACACACATCAACGCAGAGGGCACAACCGGTGCAGTCTTCGGCCGCGACCTGGAGCGTGTACTTCATGCCTTTGAAAGCCCGGTCGATAACGTCGCGCGATTTAAAAGTCGTCGGCGCTTTTTCGAGCAGGGCGGCGTCATACACCTTCGCCCGGATGACCGCGTGCGGGCAGACCATGACGCATTTGTTGCACTGGATACAGACCGCGGTGTCCCACACCGGGATCTCTTGAGCCACGTTCCGCTTTTCCCACTGAGCGGTTGCCGTAGGAAAAGTCCCGTCCAAGGGCATCTGGCTGACCGTCAATTCATCGCCGCGGTTGGCCAGGATGGGTCCCAGGACCTTCTGGACAAACTCGGGGGCCTCGGCTGGCACGGCCGGGGCAAGGTTGGCCGCGCTCGTAACGCCAGCGGGGATCTTCACCTCGCGCAGATGCGCAAGCGTATTGTCCACCGCCTTAAGGTTCATTTCAACAACATCATCGCCTTTCTTTCCATAAGCGTACCGGATGGCATCCTTGACCTGCTGGATGGCTTCTTCACGCGGAAGAACACCAGAAATACCGAAGAAACAGGTCTGCATCACGGTATTGATGCGTCCCCCCATTCCGCTGTCGCGCGCCACCTTGGTGGCATCGATGATGTAGAAACGCGCTTTTTGGCGAATGAGATGTTCCTGAGCGATACGCGGCAAACGATCCCAGATTTGATCGGCGGGATACGGCGTATTCAGAAGGAACGCCCCCCCGGGGCTAAGGTCTTTAAGAATGTCATAACGGTCCAGAAAGTTCGGGTGATGGCAGCCGATAAAATTCGCGCTGGTGACCAGATACGTCGAATGGATCGGCTGCGGACCGAAACGAAGATGCGAGATGGTGGTGGATCCGGATTTCTTGGAGTCGTAGACGAAGTAGCCTTGCGCGTAATTGGGGGTGTTGTCTCCGATGATCTTGATGGAGTTCTTGTTCGCACCGACCGTCCCGTCGGAACCGAGTCCATAGAAGATCGCCCGCTTCACCGAATCCGGCTCAATCGAAAAAGCAGGATCATACGACAGTGAGGTATGCGTGACGTCATCCTGAATACCGACGGTAAAGTGATTTTTGGGGCTGGTTCTGGCGAGGTTGTCAAAAACCGCTTTCACCATGGCGGGGGTGAATTCCTTCGAAGACAATCCGTAGCGACCTCCTACGATGGACGGGTTAAAGCTGGCCGGAACCGCACCGCTGGTTTTGGCTTCCTGAAGCGCGGCGACGACATCCAGATGCAGCGGCTCGCCGAGTGCACCCGGTTCCTTGGTTCGATCCAATACGGCGATCGAGCGGACGGTGCGGGGCAAGGATTGAACAAAACGCAGGCCATCGAAAGGACGATACAGCCGGATATTGACGATCCCGACTTTTTCCCCTTTGGCCGTCAGATAGTCCACGGTCTCGCGGGCGGTTTCTGCGCCGGACCCCATGAGAATGGCGACCCGTTCGGCATCCGGAGCCCCGTAATACTCATAGAGTTTGTAGGAGCGTCCAACCACAGCGGCAAATTTATCCATCGCCTTCTGAACGATCGCTGGGCAGGCCGCATAAACCGAATTCACGGCTTCGCGCGCCTGGAAATAAACGTCTGGATTCTGAGCCGTCCCGCGCAGAACCGGACGATCAGGGGTCAGGGCCCGCTCCCGGTGCGCCTGAATCAGTTGGTCATCGATCATCGCCCGCAGATGGTCATCCGAAAGCATTTTGATCTTGGACACTTCGTGCGAGGTCCGAAACCCGTCGAAAAAATGAAGGAACGGCACGCGCGACTCCAGCGTCGCCGCCTGCGCAATCAGAGCAAAATCATGCGCCTCCTGAACCGAGTTCGAGCAAATCATGGCCCAACCGGTGGCGCGGGTGGCCATGACATCGCTGTGGTCGCCGAAAATAGAGAGCGCGTGAGCCGCGAGTGAGCGGGCCGCGATGTGAAAAACCGCGGGAGAGAGTTCGCCCGCGATCTTGTACATGTTCGGGATCATCAGGAGGAGCCCCTGCGATGCCGTAAAGGTCGTGGACAGCGCCCCTGTCTGCAGCGCGCCATGAACCGCACCGGCGGCGCCGCCTTCGCTTTGCATCTCGTAGACCAACGGCACGGTTCCCCACAAATTGGGTTTGTTCTCAGCGGCCCAGGCATCCGCCCATTCGCCCATGGGAGAGGAAGGCGTAATCGGGTAAATCACGATCACTTCGTTCAGCCGGTAAGCGACCGAGGCGACCGCTTCATTTCCCTCCAGAATTTTAAAATCGCGCTTTTTCGATACCTGAGAACCTGAACTCATTGAACTCCTCCCGTTTGCTATTCTTTTTCGACGGGACCAGCGGCGATAAACGCATCCGCCGCAGGTCCTTGGATTTCTTGCAATTCGTCAATCTGCTTCAAATAGGAAAAGACTTCCTGCGCTTCTTTTTCATCCACCCGGCTGAGGGCAAACCCGACATGGACAATCACATAATCCCCCACACTCGCCTCGGGCGTATACGCCAGGTTAACGTCCTTCACAACACCGCCAAAACTCACCCGCGCGGTTCGCGTGTAGGGGTCGCTGCCTTGAACCGTCAAAATTTTTCCCGGCACCGCTAGACACATAAAGAATCTCTCCTGGACTCCACCGCCGCCGCTACCTGCCCCACCGCAAGACCTCCGTCATTGGGCGGGACCCGCTGGTGCCAGTAGGGGCGAAGGTTGGCTTCCCGCAACCGCCGAACCGCTTGCTCCGTCAGAATCCGGTTCTGGAAACAGCCTCCGCTCAACACGATCCGCTCCTCGCCTGAACGCTTGGCGATCTCGACAATCACATCCACCAGCGTGCTATGGAATTTGGCTGCAATCCGGCCGACAGGATGGACCGCCTTCACATCCGCGAGGATTCCCCTGATCATCGGTTCCCAATCAAACACCAGGAGGGGCGATGCACCTATTATAACAGGATAGGCCTCTTCTGTAGGGTATCCTTCGGCCATAAACTCCAAATCCATAGCCGCCTGGCCTTCAAAAGAAGCTTCCTGCCGCAATGCCAGGAGCGCCGCGACCGCATCGAAGAGACGACCGACACTCGAGGTCTGCGGCGTGTTCAACTGCTGCTTCAACATCGTCTTAAAAATGGTTCTCTCGGATTCAGAAAAGAGCCTCAAAAAAGCCAAATCGCCCCGGTTCCAGACGTTGTCCCCCTCCATCTCATACAGCAGCCCAATGGCGCAACGCGCCGGCTGCTCAATGGCTTTTTCCCCGCCGGGAAGAGGAAAACTCCGGAAGGTGGCGAAGCGCTCGAATCCCTGCGGCAGGATTCGTAAGAATTCCCCACCCCAAATACTCTTGTCCAGCCCATAACCTGTTCCATCCCAAGACACTCCCAGGACCGGCGGCTTCAACTCATTTTCGACCATACAGGAAAGCGCATGCGCATAATGATGCTGCACTCGGATCACGGGCAGGCCGGTCTTTTCAGCATACTGCGTCGAAAGGTAGTTCGGATGGAGGTCACAGGCTACGGCCTCCGGGTGAACGTCATAAAGGGCTTCAAGATCTTGAATCACTTGACGAAACGCGTCATGCGCCGGCGCGGTCTGAAGGTCCCCGATATGCGGGCTCAGTACCACAGACCGGCCCGTGGTTATCGCCACGGTATTTTTCAAATGCGCGCCCACCGCCAAAAGCGGCGGCAAATCTTCCCTGGTTGAAACCGGCATGGGCGCATAGCCCCGCGCGCGCCGGAGGACGAGTTCCCGATCCATCATCACGCGAACCACGGAATCATCGATATACCGGGCGATGGGCCGGTTATGGACGAGAAAGAAGTCGGCGATTCCACCCAGTTTGGCCACGGCTTCTTGCTCGAAAATGCAAATGGGCTCATCCGACACATTGCCGCTCGTCGCCACAATCGGAAATCCCAGTTCGGCCATTAAGAGATGATGCAGCGGGGAATAGGGCAACATAATCCCGAGATTCGGATTGTGCGGCGCTACCGGCCCCTCCAGGGCGTGCGATCGGCGATGCAAAAGAACAATCGGAGACTCCGCAGACTTAAGCACCCGTTCCTCGAGAGGAGAAACCTCGACGTACTTCCGGGCTTCTTCGAGCGTGGGGCACATGACTGCCAAGGGCTTATCATCCCGGTGTTTACGCTCGCGCAAGCGCTGAATCGCGGCCGGAGCCTGTGCATCAACCAAAAGTTGAAAACCGCCGATGCCCTTAAGCGCAACGATCTTTCCATCCCGGAGTGCCTGAACCGTCCGCTCAAGAGCAACGTCCTTTTCAGCGAGCCTCTTTCCGCTGCCATCCCAGACTTCGAGATGCGGACCGCACTCAGGACACGCGTTCGGTTGCGCATGAAAACGGCGATCCGACGGATTCTCATACTCGTCGAGACAGAGCCGGCACATCGTAAAGGCGCGCATCGTTGTGCGCGCCCGGTCATAGGGAAGCGCCTGAATGATCGAGAACCGCGGACCGCAATGCGTGCAATTGATAAAGGGATACCGGTAGCGCCGGTTGGAGGGATCCAAAAGCTCGCGCAGACACTCCGCGCAGGTGGCGATATCCGGAAGCGCGATGGCCGTCTTCCGGCCTTCTTCGGTGCTGGGCAAAATTTGAAACGCGCAATACCCGTGCGGGTCCAGATACGAGGATTCCAATCCCTGGATAAAGGCATTTACAGGCTTTTCTTTTTCCAAGCGGAGCAGAAAAGATTGAAGGGCGGGGCGAGGCCCTTCTGCTTCGATCGAAACACCCGCAGGGGAGTTGTTCACCCAGCCGAATAACCCCAGTTCTTCAGCCAGGCGATACACAAACGGGCGAAACCCAACCCCCTGCACGGCTCCACGAACGGAAACGCGCAAACGCTGAACAACCGGTTGCTCAAAAGAGGATATTTTTTTAGCGGGGGCGCACATCGTAAATGATCTGGGCCAGTTCCAGCTCCGCACCCGGATCAACATGAATAAGATTCTGACAAGAGGGACACAGGACCGGCGACCCGTCGCCTTCCGCAATAACCTCGCCCTTGAATCCGCAGGAACAACTCGCAACGGACTTCAGAGGTTCGATGACGACATCCGCCTGCTCCAAAGGCGTTCCTTTGGAATGAACGTTAAACGCTAAACGGGCCGCTTCTTCGACAAAAGTGACGTTCCGGAGGACGTGAATGGCTCTAACCTTTTTTCCCGGCGTTATATTTTTAACAACCTCGTCGATAAACAATTTAACGGAATGGAATTCATGCATGAGAAAATTCTCCTGAAGGACTCCGCAGCCACTGCTGAACACGCGAAACCAGGACCGGCAGGACCGCCGAGACCTCCGGTGAAAGCCCTTCGCCTAACTCAAAAGAATGGCACCGGATGGAAAACACAACAGCCGGAGGAGACACGTGATAAAGCTGCCGTGCGTACGCCAGAAGACGCGAGGGATTCACCGCATGATCCAGAATGGTGTTTTCCGTGGGCGATGCCTGAACGGGTTCAACAACGAGTTCGCCGGGTGAACCGCCTTCCGAAGCGTCGATAAAGGCCACCCGTTCCGCCTGGCTGATCGTCTCTGCCAATTCAGGAGTGAGTTGATGGCAGGTCAGAATGCGAACGTCGGATTCGGAACAGGCTTGCGCCAGGCACGCGGCCGCCTGCCATCCGAGGCCGTCATCGGTTCTGAGGGGATTCCCATAACCGATCACGAGCGCCCCGTTCATGGGTTCCGCTGTAGCGTTTGGATCACTTCTCCGGTCGGCTCGACCAGTTGGATTTGGATGGGCATCTTTCCGAGCGCATGCGTCGAACAGCTGAGACAAGGATCGTAAGCACGAATAACAGCTTCGACGCGGTTCAGCATGCCTTCGGCCATCTTCTTCCCCTTCACGAAATGGCGCGCAACCTGCTGAATGCTCTTGTTCATCGCCAGGTTATTGTGACCAGTGGCGATAATAAGATTGGCCCAGGTGATCTGGCCGTGTTCATTGATTTTATAATGGTGGAAAAGAATCCCGCGGGGAGCTTCGGAAACGCCCACCCCCTCCAATGCGTTCGGACCGGCATGCGCACGCACGTGCGGGCTTAAAATGGATGGGTCCTGCAATAACCGTTCCATTTCCTCCAGACAGGTGATGATTTCCACCAGACGCGCGAAGTGTTGATGAAAAGAACTGCTGACGGGACCGGGCTGCAGCGCTTGGAAGGCCGCCAAGGCACGGTCTCCGCGCGGCCCACCGGTCTGTTGAATGAGGTTCAAACGGGCCAAGGGTCCCACCCGGTAGATACCGTCCGGATATCCCTTCGGCTCGTAATACGGGAACTTTAGATACGACCACGGTTCAACAGCTTCACCAATATAGTCCGGATAGCGCGCCGGATCCAGCTGATCGCCCACCACCTGTCCTGACGGATAGATGATGCGAATCTTGCCGTCATAATGCTCCCAGGTGCCTTCGGCGTTGGCCAACCCCATAAAGAGCGTTGGAAAGTTGCCAAAAACCTCGATTTCCTCTTTAAACTTTTTCAAAACGGGCTCGAACCAATCCAACGTCCGCTCGGCAATACCAAAAACCTCAGCCATGGTCCCCAGGATCAGATCGCGCTTCTCGGCTGAAAGCGGTTCATTCACCCCACCCGGCACCACCCAGGCTGGATGGATTCGTTTCCCCCCGAGAGTCTCAATGACTTGCTGTCCAAATTGGCGCAGTCGAATCCCATCTTTGGCCAGTTGGGGATTCACCTTGGCCACCCCAAAGATATGGCGCTGGGCTGGATCCGAATCCATTCCCAGGAGAAGATCCGGAGAGGATAAATGAAAGAAGCTCAGCGCATGGGATTGAATAATCTGTCCCAGATTCAGAATCCGGCGAAGTTTAACAGCGGTTTCCGGGATCTGCACCGCCATGAGCGCATCACACGCTTTCGCGGAGGCCAGCAAATGGCTGACCGGGCAGATGCCGCAGATCCGGGCCATGAGCGAAGGCATTTCATAAAGAGGCCGGCCTTCGCAGAATTTCTCAAAACCGCGAACCTGCGTGATGTGGAGTCGCGCGTTTTGCACGTTGCCGCGATCATCCAGATGCAGCGTAATTTTAGCGTGCCCTTCGATTCGGGTAACCGGATTGATTTCAATTTTTTGGGTCATCGTTTTACCCAAAGCGCACTTGCCCGGCCAGATCCGGGGTGCGTCCTTCCAAGAGTTCCGTCAAAACCGAACCGATCAGCCCGGCGGAGGGCGGGCAACCGGGCACGAAAACATCCACTTTGACCGTTTCATGGACGGGCCGGGCCTCGGGCAAAAGCGGCGGGACGTCCTGATTCGGGATCTGCGCCTGGACCGTCACGTTTTCGATGTAAGCCCGTCGGAGAATAGCTTCCGGCTTCAGCGGATTACGCATGGAGGGCACGTTCGAAGTCACCGCACAGTCGCCGAGCGAAACAAGGATCTTGGTCCGGCTGCGGATCCGGCGGATTTTCTCTTCATCCTCCACGCTGCTTACGGACCCTTCCACCAACGTGACATCCACGTTCTCAGGGAACTCCTTCTGGTCAACCAGCGGGCTGTAAACCAGCTCGATCCGGTCCGCTAACACCAACAACGCTTCATCCAAATCCAAAAAGGACATGTGACAGCCCGAACAACCATCCAGCCAAACCGTTGCGATCCGAGCCCGTTCCATTACAACTCCTCCCGCATCAGCGTCAGATAAGGGACAAATTCTCTCTTTTTCGTCATCTCGGCCACCGACTTACCCTTTTCCGATAACGCGCCGGTAGGGCATACCTGCACGCACTTGCCACAACTGGTACAGGTCTGGGATTCCCCCCACGGCTGATTAAAATCTGTTATCACGAAAGCGTCCCCGCCGCGCCCCTGAATATCCCAGGTGTGGGCACCTTCAATTTCATCGCAGACCCGCACACACCGTGCGCAGAGAATGCATCGGTTATGGTCCATCACATAACGGCGATGAGAGGCGTCGACCCCCTGCTGGGGATACAGATAAGGGAAACGCACATGCGTCATCCCGTGCGCCTGGGCCATCCCTTGGAGGTCACAGTGGCCGTTCGAGACACAGACCGAGCAAATGTGGTTGCGCTCGGAAAACAAGAGCTCCAGGATCATCTGACGGTATTTGACCAGCCGCTCGGAAGTCGTTGTGACTTCCATCCCCTCTTCCACGGAGGTCACGCAGGCCGGTAGAAGTTTGGGGGTGCCCTTCACTTCAACCAAACATAGCCGGCAGGCCCCGACAGAGGTTAAACCGTCCAGCTGACAGAGTGTTGGAATTTGAATGCCATTCTGCCGGGCCACATCGAGAATTTTTTCGCCTTCACTGGCGCTGACATCCAACCCATTTATTTTTAACGTCTTAACCCGCGGCGTGAGGGTGCTCAGAGGACTCATCGGCTTACTCCTGCGGCATGGGGAACCGTTATTTTACAGACCCCGGCTAGGCATCGTTTTTCTTGAATATGCGCGAGATACTCTTCTTTAAAATACCGGAGCGTACTCACCACCGGATTGGGAGCGGTTTGACCCAAACCGCAGAGACTGGTGCTCCGAACCATATCACACAGCTCTTCCAGTTGGGACAGATCATCCATCGTGGCGGTTCCATCGGTGATCCGGCAGAGGAGCCCATGCAATTGCACGGTGCCGACCCGGCAGGGGACGCACTTCCCGCAGGATTCGGTCATGCAGAACTCCATAAAGAATTTGGCCACATCCACCATGCAGGAGGTGTCGTCCATGACGATCATCCCGCCCGACCCCATGATCGATCCGGCTTTGGCCAGCGATTCATAATCGATGGGCATGTCCAGGTACTGTTCGGGGATGCAACCACCTGACGGCCCCCCGGTCTGAACGGCCTTGAATTTCCGGCCATCCGGAATTCCCCCGCCGATATCGAAAATAATCTCGCGCAACGTAATCCCCATCGGGATTTCAATGAGACCGGTGTTCGTAATCTTTCCGGCCAGGGCAAACACCTTGGTGCCCTTGCTTTTTTCCGTGCCGATGCCGGCAAACCAACTCCCTCCGTTGCGAAGGATGGGCGCGATATTGGCGAAGGTTTCCACGTTATTGATCAGGGTGGGACGTCCCCAGAGCCCGGACTCGGCCGGAAAGGGAGGCCGCGGCCGCGGCGTTCCGCGCTTGCCTTCGATAGAAGCGATGAGCGCTGTTTCCTCGCCACAAACAAAAGCACCGGCACCGATTCGCAACTCCACATGAAAGCTGAAAGTTGTTCCAAAAATGTTTTTCCCAAGCAGTTCCAGCCGCTCTGCTTGGCGGATCGCCAGTTTTAATCGCTGGATGGCCAGCGGATATTCCGCACGGATATAAATGTATCCCTGGTTGGCCCCCACCGCATAGCCGGCGATCGCCATCCCTTCTAGAACCCGGTGCGGATCGCTTTCCAACACGCTGCGGTCCATAAAAGCCCCGGGGTCGCCTTCGTCCGCATTGCAGATAACGTACTTCTGCCCGGCCGCCCCTTTAGCGACGGTGCTCCACTTCAAACCGGTCGGGAAACCCGCCCCGCCGCGGCCGCGCAAACCACTGATCGTGACCTGCTCATTGACCTGAAGCGGCGTCATTTCCGCAAGCGCTTTATGAAGGGCGACGTAACCATCGGCCGCGATATAATCTTCGATCACTTCCGGATTAATCTTTCCTGAGTTTTCCAGAACAATCTTCTTCTGCCTGGAAAAGAACGGCGCCTTCGAATCGCACAAGAGACGTTGAACCGGCGTCTGACTCAAGCTGTTGATCAGTTCCGGTGCATCAGCCGCCGAAACAGCCTTGTACAGCGTGTCGTCAACGGAAACGAGCGGACCTTCCTTACAGAGCCCCATACATCCGACCCCATTCACCTGGCAGGTCTTCTGGAGCTCCGGGCTTAACCCTTTCACAAGGGCCTCTTTGACCTGGTCGCTCTGAGTCGAGATACATCCGGCCGCGACGCAAACCCGAATCTGGTGCGGGGTATCCTTTTGTTCCGCTCGCCGTTTTTCAGCTTGTTCTTGCAGTTCTTCGGGAGTCATTTCATTGTTTCCATCTCTCAATTCGTTCCACGGCTTTTTCGGCCGTGACATTGCCGCTCATGACCCCATCGAATACAACGGCCGGGGCCAATCCGCAGGATCCCAAGCAACGGGCGGTCAAAAATGAAACCTTTTTATCAGGAGTGGTTTCACCCGCGTGGACCCCTAAGTGAGACTGAAGGCCATCGACCACGGCTTTGGCGCCTTTGATATAGCAAGCCGTCCCCATGCAGACCACGCAGGTATGTTCCCCTGGAGGCTTCATTGTGAAGAAGTGGTAGAAGGTCACTACGCCGTACGCGCGACTGGGCGGCACATGCAGGCTGCCGGACACGAAACGCAGCGCGACATCATCGAGGTAGCCAAAACACTCCTGCACCGTATGGAGCGTCTCGATCAGTGCGTGCGATTTGTATCCATGCCGACGCATGGTGGCGTCCACCAACTTCCAACGCTTGTCGTCGGATGGAGAAACCGGCAGCTTATGATTGGCCATCATAGAGATACAGTCGCCTCCCGTTTAGACGACAGAATCGCGACCCCGATCACGACGACAAACACCACCGAGGTCACGACCAGGCCGATGGAGAAGCCGGTATACTGGACCAGAATCGGAGCCGCCAGCAAGGACACCAGATTAATGACTTTGATCATCGGGTTAAGCGCCGGGCCGGAGGTATCCTTGAGAGGATCTCCCACCGTATCGCCCACCACCGCGGCTTTGTGACAATCGGATCCCTTCCCGCCATGGTTACCGTCTTCAATCATTTTCTTGGCGTTGTCCCACGCCCCGCCGGCTGTGGCCATAAATACCGCCAGCAACTGTCCGGAAAGAATCGCGCCGGCGAGGAATCCACCCAGCGCTTCAACACCCAGAAGCATGCCCACGAGGAGCGGCGTCAGAACCGTGATGAGCGCAAGCCCGATCAGCTCTCCCTGGGCCGCCACAGTACAGATTCCGACCACTTTCGCATAATCCGGCGTCACTTTCCCCTCCATTAGACCGGGAATGCGGAACTGCCGGCGAACTTCGTCCACAATCAGGGCGGCGGCACGCGCCACAGCATTAATGGTCAGTGACGAGAACAACCACGGCAACGCACCACCGATCAACAACCCAATGAAAACCGAGGGAACCGATATGCGGATGCCGGTAGACAGCATGCGCAGTGCTTCCGGAACACCCATCCGTGCCTGCACCTGGGTTACGTCCGTCAGGAACGAACCGAAGAGCGAAACCGCCGCGATCACCGCCGAACCAATGGCCACACCCTTGGTGATGGCTTTCGTGGTGTTGCCCACCGCATCCAGATCCGCCATGATCTGGCGCGCCTTGGGCTCCAGACCAGCCATTTCACCGATTCCATTGGCGTTATCCGCGATGGGACCAAACGAATCCATCGCCACGTTGTTTCCGGTCAGCGTCAACATCCCGATGCCGGTCATGGCTACACCATAAAGCACATAGACGACCGGCTGGCCCCAGTAAATCAGGATGGCCGTCATCACGGTCAGACCGATCACAACGGTTTGCCAAACCGCGGCTTCAAACCCGATCGACAGACCTTTCAGAATAAGAGTCGCCGAACCCGTGCGGGAAGAGGCGGCGATGTCTTTCACCGGCTTGTGCGCCGTATGCGTGAAATACTTGGTCAACTCATCGAGTGAAACCGCCAGAAGGATACCGGCGGCCACCGATAGGAAGGCCCGCCATTCGTGCATGTAGTACTTCGCGAGAATAAAGAAGGCCACGAGTGAAATGGCCGCCGAAGAATAAAAGCCTTTATTGATGGCGGACAAGGCATCGCTTTTTTCGTCATCCGAACCACCGCGAACCAGGTAGGTTCCGATAATCGAGGAAAGCACGCCGATGCCGCGAACCAGAAGCGGGAAAATAATCCACTTCAGCTCTTTGGTGATCGAAACAAGCGCAAGCCCCAGGATCAGCCCGGACACAATCGTGACTTCATAGGATTCAAAGATGTCCGCGGCCATTCCAGCGCAGTCCCCCACGTTGTCTCCGACCAGGTCGGCCACAACGGCCGCGTTGCGCGGATCATCTTCCGGAATACCGGCCTCCACTTTGCCGACGAGATCCGCTCCGACGTCCGCGGCTTTCGTATAAATGCCGCCACCCACACGCATGAAGAGCGCGAGCAGCGTCCCCCCGAAACCAAATCCCAGAAGCGCATCCGGCGCCGCCAGTCCAAAAATCATAAAGATGATGGTGCCGCCGAAAAGGCCCAGACCATCCGTGAGCATGCCGGTAATCGTGCCGGAGCGGTAGGCAATCTGAAGCGCCTCTTTAAAGCTCCGCCGCGCCGCCGAGGCCACGCGCACATTGCCTTCAACCGCCATGCGCATTCCCAACTGGCCGACAAGCAAGGAGAAAACCGCACCCATAATAAAAGCCACCGCGCGCCCGATACCGATATAAATCCTGACGCGGTACGGATCCACCCCGGCAAAACGCTCCAGCGCTTCCGTGGTGGGTGGAACGACATAAACGGAAAGAAAGAGGACAACCGTTAGACCAACAATCAGAGGAATGATGGTATTTCGCTGCCGGCGAAGATAGGCGTTGGCTCCCGTACGAATGGCATTCCAGACTTCCTGCATCTTTTCCGTTCCCTTATCCTTCTTAAGCATCTGAGAACGAAGAATCCACGCATAAGCCAGACCCGTAATGGCGATGCCCAGAACAACCCAAATAGCCCTAATTTCAAACGGACTCGCAAATGACAAACCACCCATGGATGAATCTCCTTTTTATAGTTTCTGAGCGAAACCACTGGCCACGATCCTAATCATAAAGCGTTGCGCGAATTCATGACCGGCATCATTGAGGGCCGAACCGACGCGGGATTACTTTAATGACTTTATGAGAACGAAGGATACGTCTGTTGGGAATTGATTATAGAAAACTCCCTCACACACCGCAAATATAACACGATTCCCCGTCGATTATTGAAGTCTGACGAGCGAAATGATACCGTCTCACCCATGGCGCGATCGAAATCATCTTTTCAAATTGGTCTCGAGTATTATCCGGTTAAAGCTATATTCCAGTTGATCGCGGCACTGCCGTCTTGCTGGGCTGAAGTGTTGTGCCACCGCATGTTAAGACTCCTGCTGTTTTTCCTTCGGAAACGCCGTTCTCTGGTTGACGGGAACATCGCCGCTTCTTTTCCTGACCTATCGCTTCTGGAACGCCAACACCTTCTGGACAACTCCCTCGGGTATCTTGCCAAAGGGATCACTGTTTTTGTGCGGATCCCCCGCTGGAAAAACCTGAATCCCCCCTGGTTAATTCCTCATAACCCTCATTATCTCGAGGAAGCCCTGGCCCGCGGCCAGGGGGTGCTCTGTTTTACCGCCCATTTCGGCTGTTGGGAAATGATGGCCAATGATGTCCTGAAACGCTTCCCGCACGTGGCCATCGCCTACCGGTCGCTGGATAACCCGCGGCTGGACCGTCTGGTGGCTGACGTACGATCCTCCCGCGGCGGTTTTCTAATTCCCCGTCAGCATCTGCTCCGGCAAGGCATCCGGCTTCTGAAGGCGAATGGAATTCTCGGGATTCTCATCGATCAGAACTATGCACCCGGAGGCGTGTTCGTGGATTTCTTCGGCCGGCTGGCGGCCACCGTCCCGGTTACTTCCATTCTGGCCCGGCGCACCGGTGCAACGGTTCTCCCTGTCCATAACCGCTGGATCGGAGAGGAACTTCACATTTTTTGGGAAGCACCGTTTGAGTTAAGCACGCAAACCGATTCCAGGCAGGCGGTGGCCGAGGATACCGCGGTCATGACGCAGACCGTGGAACGATGGGTCCGGGAAGATCCGGCACAGTGGCTCTGGCTGCACAACCGGTGGAAACGCCAACCGAAGGAAGGCGAACAAATTTTTCGCGTTCAACCGGACAGTCTGGTACAATAGCGTTTCTGTAAGGCAATTTGGCGGGTCCGCCAACGACTCAGTGGCGGAAAAGTTCTTTCCATCCCATATTTGGACTGTTTTGCGGGGACGTGGTGTAGCTCGGTTAACACGCTGCCCTGTCAAGGCAGAGACCACGGGTTCAAATCCCGCCGTCCCCGCAAAACAGTCCCCAGATCACGGGTTCATCCGCCACACGTCCGGCGGATGAGTGCCTGTTGTGTGGCACTCAAATCCCGCCGTCCCCGCCAAGTTGCTCAGAAGTCCCCCTCCAGCAACCTACTCCAAAATCACCATCTGGGAAGCGGTCAGGACATGATCGAACAGCCGGTACGCGGTATGCAGGATCAGATATCCCATCAGAAGGATAAACCCCAGAAAGAACAAGAGCCTGGCGGTCACCTTGTCGGTGAGGAACTCCACGACAGCCCGGTGGGTATTGGTGGCCGCCAGCACCCCGGTGAGGAGCGCGATGCTGACAAATCCATAAAGAATGCGATGATCCAGTGACATGCACTATTCCATTGGGTCAGGAGACCGTCAGCGGCGGATAATCGGTGTAGCCTTTGGCGCCGCCGCCGTAAATCGTCGCGGGATCAGCGTCACTCAGTTCCGCGCCGATCTGGAGACGTCTCGGGAGATCCGGGTTGGCAATGAACGGGGTGCCGAAAGAGACCAGCTCGGCTTCGCCCTTGGCAATCACGGCATCCGCGCGTTCGCGGTTGTAGCCGCCGTTTACCATGAGGGCGCCTTGAAAGAGAGGCCGAAAAACTGCGGTCGGAATGATTCTCCCCCCACGGCGGATGTCTTCCTCCAAACCTTCCCGCAGGTGCACATAAACGATCTCGAGCGCATCCAGCGCCGCGATCACATAACCGAATGTTTTTTCAGGATCGGAGTCGTGCATGTCGTTGGCTGTACCGCTCGGCGACAGGCGCACCCCCACCCGGTCAGGACCCCAGACGTTGAGGACGGCCTGCGTCACCTCGAGCAGGAAGCGCGCGCGGTTCTCGACAGAACCGCCGTAGGCGTCGGCGCGCTGATTGGTTCCATCGCGAAGGAACTGGTCCAGCAAATATCCGTTGGCGCCGTGAACCTCGACGCCGTCAAAACCCGCTATAAGTGCGTTTTGGGCCCCCACGCGGTAGTCTTCCACGATTCCCGGAATTTCGGAGGTCTCCAGCGCCCGAGGCGTCACGTAGGGCTTCAGGCCTTCCGGTGTCTGCACCTCTCCTTTCGGCGCCACCGCTGAAGGAGCGACCGGAAGCTCCCCATTCGGCTGGAAGAGCGGGTGAGAAACGCGCCCGACATGCCAGAGCTGCAGAAAAATCCGCGACCCGGCATGATGGACCGACTCGACGACCGGCGCCCAGCCGGCCACCTGCTCGGCGGTGTAGATGCCCGGGGTGTTTGGGTAACCCACGCCGCGCGGGGCGACTTGCGTCGCTTCGGTGATCACCAGACCGGCGGACGCGCGCTGGCCGTAGTAAAGCGGGGCCAGCTCCGACGGAACATTCCCGGCCCCGGCGCGACAGCGCGTCATCGGCGCCAGCGCGACGCGGTTCGGAAGAGAATAAGGTCCAAGCTTGATCGAGGAAAAAAGATGTTTAGCCATGCGCTCAGTATAACCTAAGAGGGCCTCCCAACGGAAAGGGAAAGTATCAGAGAAGACCCCTTTTTCTTTAGAGATTACTGATGATGATCCCGCCCGAGGTGCTGGCGGAATATTATTTCGCTTTGAGCTCGCGGAGGATTTGTTCGACGGAATCATTGGCTGATGGGGAATCAGCCGCCGGAGCAGCGCCGCCCTTCCCTTCGTCCGTGCGCGTTTCAACCGGTTGGACCGCTGCCGGAGGTTTCGACACGGGCGGCGCCACCGCGCAGCCATTCAGGAAGAACGCAGCCGCGGCCGCCAGGACAAGCCGGCGGGCGTCATGATGAGTGAATGAATTCATGGGTGTTTCTCCTCTTTTCTCCGTTTACTGGCTGCCGAGTTTCTTCAGGATATCTTCCACCGATTCGTTGGCCGGGGCAGAGGACGGCGGGGCCGACACCTTCAGGTCCGACCAGTCCGATCGCCGTTCCTGGAGCGTTTTGACGAGGTCCGCGACCGCTTCGCCAAACATGCTGCGCCAGAGCATCGGGGTCACGTCCGTCGGCGTGCTGCTCAGGTTTTTATGGGTCCGGCGGATCGTGCGCTCCCACAAGACCTTCCCGTCTGAACGCCTGATCATCTGGAACGTGGCCGAGTACCGGTAGTAAGCCGACAGATAAAAGGGAATGATCTCCACGCCCACCCAGCGCGTACCCATCAGGGCCTCCAGTACTTTGCCCTTGATGATCAGCTCCCCGCCGGGATCCTTCCCGCCTTCGGCGTACTGCACCGAGCCGAAGGCGCCCGAGGCCGCGAGGTCCCTGGCAAAATCACGCGCCCAGCGTTCCGGTGAAATAAACGGCTCTTTATCCGTGTACATATAGGGCATTTTGGCGTAGTTTTGCCTCATATGAAAGACGGTGATGCCGATCGGGATCATGAAGTTTTTTTGTTTCCACTCCGGCGTCCCGTCCTCAAAGGGGAAGACCGCCACACTCAGCGGAATCTCCGGCCGGACCGCGATCGCAGCGTTCGGCTTGTAGACGAATTGCTTGTCATAGCTGCAGCCTCCCAACAACAGGCCAGCGGCTAGAATAACGACGGGCTTCCATTTCATACTAGTCCTCCCACCAAGCCCGGAAGAGCTCCGGGTTTTGAAAACGCTTTTCATCTGCCGTCACATCAATGGCTCCGTCATAAATGATGAATTCCGGCGCCTCGGCTTCCGGGACGTGGTACTCGAATTCGGTTCCACGGACAGCGCAGACAGCCGTCGGAGACGTAAAGGTCGGTTCGGGGCCTGCGGTCCCGGCCGGCCGCCGGCCATAGAGTCTGCCGCGCCACAGGCCGTAGAGCGGATGGCCGTCCTTATCCTGGCGCAGTTGAAGAACGGATCCCGGCGCCAACAGGGCCGCGATTCCTCCGGAGAGCTCGAGCGCCACCGGAGCCGCATCCGCCCGGACCAGATCATCCGCTTTAAAGAGCTCGCCGGTTGGGGCCGTTTTCCAAACACCCCCGGGGTGCTTCACTCGCGCGGAGCCTTCTCCCAACTTTGCGAAGGTGCCGCCGGGTAACGACTCCGCTGCTGTCGAAGGCGCCAGACCCGCCCACCAGGCGGTTTGCCGGGCGGCATCCGCCGCTCCGGGCCGCGCCGTGAACTCCACATGGCCGTCCACCGCCGTCAACTGGGTCGCTGTCCCGGAACTGGTCTTGAGCGAGAATTCCGTTCCGCGCACCGCGCAGACCGCGGCGGGGGTGCGGACTTCCATTTTCCTCATGTATTGCTGGATCTTATAAAGGATGCTCCCGTAGAGCTGTTCTCCAAAAATGCCGGGATCCGCCGAAAGCGTAAACCCGGCCGAAGGCCCGAGCTCCATCAGGCTCCCATCCGGCAGACGGAGCCGCACGTGACCGTCCTCCCGTGTGCGGATCGAATCTCCCGGGTGCAGAACCACCTCACCCGCTGGAACGTCCCAGCCGCTGCCGCTGCCTTTGCGGCGCCATTCAACGGTTCCCCGCTGTTCCTCGAGGGCGCCCTGGCGCATTTCGTCGCGCTTCGTCGCGATCTCCCGGGCGCAGCGCTGCGCCTTTGTAATCTCGTTGAGGAGGCGATTCTGCGCCGCTTCCTGGGCGCGGTCATACGCCGCGAGTTCTTCCTTTTGTTTCCGAAGCTGAGACTGGATCGCGCGGACCTCCGCCACTTGAGGCGATTTTGGCTGAGACTGCAGGATGGCGCGTTCGGTGTCGGACGCTTCCGCCAGCTGCCGGTCGAGTTCCGCGAGGTGCGCCTGGCGTTTCGTGTGCGCGTCGCTCTCTTCGACAAAGCTTTTCCGGAGTTCCTCGGCCTGGCGGGAGTGGCGCTTGAACGCCGCCATCACGGCCTTGACGTCGCCCGCCTCGGCAGCCGTGAGGCAGGATCCGGCGCCGGCATCAATGACGCCGGTGGTTGATTCGCTGGATTTTTCGTAGGTCGTTCGCGGGCCCATGCCCCGTTTTTCCGCCTGAACACCGGCGGTTGTAAAAATACCCGCCGCCAAAATCATGAGCACCTGCCTCTTTCGCTGAATCATCGGGAATCCTTTCCAGGGGCTTTCATTAATTCGTCGGTCTTCCGGCCGGCCGTGTCAGCGGCGTCGCGCAAGGCTTTGAGCCGCGCGGAGTAATCCACCGTCGGCGTCCGGCAATAATCCGAGACGCTCATCAACGCATCGGCCGCCTGCGACTCGCGCTTGGCTTCTTCTGTAAAACGTTTTGCCTCCGCCAATGCCGCCGCGCTCTGGCTCCGGGCCTGCCGGAGCTTCAGGTCTGTTTGCTGTTTCCGTTGTTCCTCCTGAGTGAGGCGACGGCGAACGGATTCAAGATCGGACTGCGCCGCGCGCACCTCCTGCACCGTTTGCACGGCCGCGCGGCCCGCCTGCGCGCAGGACTGATAATACTCATTCACGAACTGCCTGTTGCTGGTGTTCACGTCCCGTATGAATTGACTCGAGGGGCCGCTGCCCGGAGAGACCGACACATCGGGCGGGGCTGGGCAGTTCAAAACCGGCACGCTGCAGCTTTGGGGAGTATCCGCGCAGCGCGCCAGACTTCCGGAAAACTGGCTGAGGCTCGACAGCACACGCTCCACGTAATTCAGCGCGCGGCTGGAACCGGTGTCCATGGCCTGCGAGCGCGAAGCGGCAAAGCGGGACCGGGCGGTCTGGACAGCGCTTTCGGTCTGCCGCGCCGACTCCCGCAGCTGCTTCTGAAGGCTCGTCAGCCGTGTTTCTTTGAGCTGCTGATCGTTCCGGAGCTGGCGAATCTGCAGTTCCATCCGGGAGGATTCCTGAGCGATGAGCTGCGCCTGCCGGTCGAACTCCCGTGCACGACGATCCTGTTCCGCCGCCTGGGTCGCAGCACGCTTGGCAGCGGCGCAACGGACATCGGCCTGGGCATGCTCGCCTCCCGCGGGTTCCGCTGATACGAGGACCGGCGTCAGAAGCACGAGGCCCGTCAGGCGGGCGGCGGCTCGCTGGAAAGGCGGCATACTACGAGAGGCGCTTCTTCGCGGTAGCGAGATACTCGCGGTCCTGCAGGATGGTCTTACGCAGTTCTTCGGACATCAGAAGCAGTAACCGGGCGTTCGCCAGGCTCTGAAGCTTGTTGTAGGCAGCCGTGAGCCGGTTGCCGTCGTCCTCGTAGGATTGGGCTTTCATTTCAAGCGGGCCGGCGTTTTTTTCCGCCTGCATCTCGCCCTGGCTGGCCGCCATCTGGGATTCGGCGGAACTGCTGGCATCGAGGTTTTGATTGGCCGACATGAGCTTGGACGTCAGGCCCAGCGTCGCGCTCTGGCTGGGCGTCGGCATCGGACTGACCGCCCCCAGCATGCCCATCAGGCCGCCCAACAGCTCGTTGGTCCCCTGTGACGCGGCCGCGCGCGCCTGCACCGCCTGGGTGGTGGCGTTCGCCTGCGCGCGGTAGCCGCCCGCCTGCTGGCGCAAATGATTCGCTTCGGCGTATTTCTTCTGCGCCGCTTCGCGCAGAAGGTTAGCCTTGCGTTGCAGCGTGTCGGCTTCCTTCTTGAGTTCCTGGATATCCAGTACGGGAAGATCGGCCAAAGCATCCCCTCCGGACGGGGCCGTCAAATAAGGAGTCTCCTCAGCCGCCAGAGGGAAAGGCGGGCACACCAGCGAAGCAGCCAGAAGAAGAACAACCCTCGCGATCGGACGTCGAAAAATCATGGTCAGGACCTCCATCAGGATTCAACCTTCAGCAACGACATTAAATAGAAACGGACCGCATCGGCCTGTCCGGCCTGTGTCCGGAGGAGCTTCGCGGAGGTATCCGCGTGGCTGGCCGCCGCAGCGGCCAAAACCTCCAGACGTTCCTTGGCCCGCATGGCGGTGGCCGAACCCTTCTCCGCCAGGCCCAGGTCAACCCCTCCCAGCGCCCCACCCCCGAGCACTCCCTCGGAGAGTTCGTCGGATTCAAGCTGCTGCGCCAGTTGATCGGCGGCTTTGGACGACCGCTTGACGAGATCCGCCCGGTCCTGCATCGTTTTGACGCGGCCGGCGAAGGCCTCGAGATCCTCGCGCCCATGAAGGAGCAGGCGTGCCGCGCGCGCGGCCGCGGCCTTATTCTCGGCGTCCAGTGTTAGCCCGGGAAGCCCCGCACACTCCGGCGGCATGGGGGAATCATTATTTCTCAAACCATTCATATGCTCCCGCCAGGCATCGATCTCAAAATCCGCCCCCCCTTTCCGGATACGGCTGGCCAGGATCACGGAGCATCCCTGCCGTTCCAGCGCGGGATCCTTGGCCGCCGCGTCTTTGAGAGCGGCTTTCGGATCAAACGCCCCCGGGTCTTCGGTACCGGAAGGTTCTTGTGATTTCTCCAGAAGCACGCGAGCCTCATCGGAACGGGATCCCTTTGGATAAAACTGCAGGAAGGCTTGATAAGCCAGGGGATGGCTCATTTTGCTCACAGCCTCGAAACGCTTCTCCATCACCAGAGCCTGAGCGTCTGCCGCGTGAGACGATGCCGGATATTTCCTCAGAAAGAAAACCAGCTGGAGAAGGTCGCCGCTGGAACGCGCGGCGTCCCACTCCAAAGGCTCCAATTTCGCCCGAACCTGCCCGGCGCGTTCGAGCGTTTTCTTCGATGGATTTTTCACCTGCGTGCGGACATAAGCCAGGTAGGCGGTGCTGTCGGAAACGGAAAGGGGCTTTGCGGTCGCCGCGCTGATCCGCTCTTCGACTTCAGACTTGCGGGATGAGGAGGGATTGGCGCGAAGAAAATCCAGATAGGCGGAGACGGTATCGGTCCGCCGCACCGCTTCCCAGCGGGCCTCCTCCGCGTGGGCGCCGCTCGGATACTGGCGCATGTAATTGGCATAGTCGCTCGGCGCGTTGGAATCCCGCGCGACCTGCCAGGCCAGCTGTTCCTGCGAAGCGGTGCAGCCGATCAGGCCGCATCCCAATCCGAATCCGAACCACCACCCGCAACGCTTCCGGCATGACTTCATGATCCCTCCCTCAACGGTTTTCCAGCTTGTCGAGTCCAAGGATGCCTGATATCGTGCTGATTTTCAAGGAACAAAAAAGCATTAGATCCCTTTCCTAAACGGCCCTCCCCGCGTACCAATAAACAGCAAAATAATGCAGAACCGTTCCGGTCATCACGAATAAATGCCAGATGAAGTGGCTGTATCGCATACGGGAATCGAGCGCGTAGAACACAACACCTCCGGTATAGGCCAGGCCTCCCAGAAAAATCCAAACAAATTCCATGTGCGAGAGGCGGAGCCAGAGCGGACGAACCGCAATCACAATGACCCAGCCCATCAGCAGATAATGCGTCGTTGAAATAACAGGGTGGCGTACGCCGCTAGTCAGTTTGAGGACCACGCCCATCAGAGCCAGGGCCCAGGTGAGGCCAAAGAACGTCCACCCCCATGGACCGCGAAGGATGCCCAGCGTGAAGGAAGTATATGTCCCGGCAATCAGATAAAAAATGGCGATGTGTTCGGTAATCCGGAAAACATGTTTCGCTTTTCCCTTGGGCAACGCGTGATAGAGCGTAGAGGTGAGATACAAGAGCACAATCGTTGATAGAAAAATGGAGTTGGCTACGAGAAAAACCCTGTCTCCGGTTCGCGCGGTCTGCTGAAGGAGAAACGGAATTCCAATCAGAGCGGCCAAAAGGCCTATCCCGTGGCTGATGCTGTTGGCGATCTCCTCTCCCGATGATTGATCCCGATTTTTGTTAATACGACTCCTAAAATTAAAAACCCGACCAGGCATTTCCTGCGAGATCCGCGTGGGTGCAGTGGATATAGACATGGCCCCAGCAATTATTATTGGCGGCATCGTAATAAAAGATCTGATCTGGAACATCCGTCACCACAGGCGGACAGGCCGCCTGCGTCGTGTTTCCTTCACTGTTGGAGGCGGGGTGTCCCGTATTTCTCGCGGTGGCCGGGAGCGTGATGGTGGGAAGAGCGGAAAGATATTTTTGACCGGATGTGAGAGCGTCTTTCAGCGCCGTGTCGGTGGCCGAAGGCGGCGGATAGAGCCCCTCATTATCGGCGTAATAGATCGAAATGGCGCTGCGCAGATCTCCTAAGTGTCCTTTGGCGGTGGCTTCTTGTGATTTCGCGATCATATTAACGAACTGCGGGATCGCGACAGCGGCCAGGATTCCGATGATCGCCACAACGATCATCAACTCGATCAACGTAAAACCGTTTGTTCTTCGCGTCAAAATCATTTCTCCGGAAGCATTTTATAGAGAGACATATGGGCGGTGAGGGATTTGAGCGCCACATTTCGAGCGCTCACCCGCCTGCTTTGTGGCGGGTGAACCCGTCGCCTAAAAAATTGGGCGGTAGAGGATTTGAACCTCTGACCCCCTCGGTGTAAGCGAGGTGCTCTAACCGCTGAGCTAACCGCCCGAAAGTCTGCTATGAGAGCGGTGCTCTAACCGCTGTCCCGTCCTCTATATGGCTCGCCAGAAGCGAGCTATATCGACGGGACTGCACCGACCCATAAGCCGCCTCTGGCGGCGAGTACAGGGGACGGTGCTGAGCTAACCGCCCGAGATTAAAGACCGGCTCGTTTCAGGAGTTCCCGCTGGTACCGCACATAGCGCCGGACGTCAAAGCAAGAATCCAGTTCCCGGCGGTCCAGATAGCGCGTGATCCGCTCATCGGCTTCGATCAGCGGGCGGAACCGCAACCCCTTCTGCCAGGCCCGCATCGCATAATCCTGAACGATCCGGTAAGCGTCTTCCCGGCGCAAGCCTTTGTCCACGAGCGCGAGCAATATCCGTTGAGACGCGATGATTTCCACGGTTTTGGACATGTTCCGCTTCATATTTTCGGGATAGACCTGCAGCCCCGACAAGACTTTATCCAACCGGGTGATCATGAAATCCAGAAGGATCGTCGCATCCGGCAGATTAACGCGTTCCACGGAAGAGTGGCTGATGTCCCGCTCATGCCAGAGCGCCACGCTCTCCAGAGAAGCCTGCGCATAACTGCGGATGAGCCGCGCCAGGCCGCAGAGGTTTTCGCTCGCGATCGGATTGCGCTTGTGCGGCATCGCGGAGCTGCCCTTCTGGCCTTTGGTAAAGGGTTCTTCAGCTTCGAGCACCTCGGTGCGCTGAAGATGACGAATCTCGGTAGCGATCCGCTCAAGCCCGGCCGCCACCACCGCCAGCTCGCAGAGGAACTCCGCATGGCGGTCCCGCGGAATGACTTGCGTGGCCACCGGCTCGGTTTTGAGCCCCAGTTTACGGCACACATACGCTTCGACGGAAGGATCGAGGTGAGCAAAAGTGCCCATGGCTCCGGAGAGTTTTCCCACCCGCACCACATCCCGCGCGTGCTTCAGCCGGTCCAGTGCGCGCGTCATCTCGGTGTACCACCCCGCCACTTTGATGCCGAAGGTGATCGGTTCGCCGTGAATGCCGTGCGAACGCCCCATCATCAACGTACCCACGTGCTTGCGCGCCAGATGTCCGATAGTGGCTCGCAGACACGAG
>JBAZWU010000013.1 GCA_041660185.1 Elusimicrobiota bacterium
GGTGGGGATATCCAGGGAAGGGGTCTGGCTGGCCGCCGACGTGAGATCCATGGTTGCAAAGGAACGCACCTGGCGACCGACTCCGGGATTATTCAATATCCATTGCGCCCAGGTTTCGATTTGGGCATAGTTGGAGGATTCATCGATCAGGTAAAGAAAATAATCAGCGCTGGGGACGTTCGCGCTGAACCACGTGGCCCAGGTGTTGGTGTGATTGCGCATGTCGGTTTCCGTGCCTGTATTCCAGCTCCATTGACCGTACGTTCCAATGGAATACACGTTATTCCCGACGCCAACGCCGGGACCGTTATAGTCGTTGGCTGAGGTAAAGAGACTCCCATCCAGTCGAGGGACTGATTCACTGCAGGGCTGATCACTGCAGTTGTCATCTCCGATCAGCGATATCTTATGGCGATGGGCCAGCTGGTAGTGGCGGTTCCGCAGCAGGATGGATTGGGGACCTGAGGCGGAGTAGCGGGTGTCGATATTGCCGGTGGAATAGAACAGCATGGTTTTGGAAGAAGGGGTGTCTGGGAGGGTGAAGTTATAGACCTGTAGCTGAACAGGGATGCTCGCAACAATCAATCCATTTTCCCTCACAGTCAAGGTGCCCAGATAATGACCTGCCGGAGCTGTCTTGGGAATATAGATGTCTCCCCAGATGCTTTGGTTGGCTCCCCCGGTAATGTTGAAATAATTAACCAGTTCGAGCGGCACAGCGATGTCCGGATAATATTTGTTATGGTCGGGCCGGCTGGTCCAGGAGCCGCTGCCGCTGCCACTGCCACTCCAGGGACGCCTCATCCGCTGCGGAATATGCCTCTCATCGTAGGTCTGATAGGACACGATACTTAGCCCATTAATCTTCAGATACCGCACATAGAAGAGTTCGATGTTGCGCCCCACCCAATTGAAGACCCCATCGCCGGTTGTGGCGGAGGAAGTGATCGTAGCCCCGGAGGGGCCGCTCAAACTGTTGAAGGAAACCGTTACGTTAGATGCCGCACTGGAGCCGGCCTCTAAAATGACATTGAAAGCCACCACTTCGTTTCGGGCGCCGAAAATGGAGATGGAGTTTCCATCCCAGACCGAATTTTTGACGTTGGTTCCATGGGTCGCCCGGAGCTCGTCCTGTGTGACCTTATCTTCGCCGTTATTCGCCCAGACAGCGGTAATGGCCGAGGCCGCTTGGACCGGCTGGGCTGACAAACACAAGGAAAGCGTAAGAATGAGATGGGTCGACAACGCCAAAAGTCGTTTCATGGAAGTTATATCCTACCTAAATCAGCTGTGAATTATCTTTGTTTTGGTTTGCGTTGTTTCTGCGGCGGTTTAGGTTTTGCCTCGGTGTTGTCGTCGGAGAAGAGTTGCATCAGTTGTTGATACTCCGGATCATTTTCATCCATTTGATCATGGGTCATGGGCTTGTTTTTGATCGAGCGGGCATCGATCAGGTTTTGCTTGGTGCGTTCAATACCCCCGAAGCGCAGTACAAGGGAGAAGTAATGGGTATTTCCCAGATCTCCGAGCGGCACCCAGGCGTAAGAGAATTCATGGCCGCGGAACAGGAACCCGGTGCCGAGCGTAAAACCAGCGATAACACCGAGTTGTTTGACTGTATCGGTTCGATAGCCAGCCCGGAACAGCATGGCCGGATATGCTTGCCATTGCGCGCCGACACGGAGATTCGCCAAACCGGTTTTCGGATAAACCCCTTCCGCGCTGAATCCCCACCGCGGATTCATCGGATAGGCGGCTCCCAGACGGAACGCCAGCGGTAGAGCGTCTCCTTCGTCCAGAAAGGTCAGTTTGCTGCCGACATTGGTCAAAACCGCGGCCAGTGTTAGTTTATTGGAGAAGCGGAGCATGCTGCCCATATCGATGGCATAAGCGCTGGCTGATACGTCGTCAATTTTGGCTCGAATTGTTTTGGCCGTCATTCCAAATGAAAGTTCACGGGTGATCAATTGCCCGTAAGACAAATTGAAAGCGGAGTAGTAACTGGTGAAATTGCCGGTGGCGACGGGATTATAGGTGTTATCCAGCGTGTACCCGGTCATATCGCCGCTTCCGAGGTATTGGATGGAACCTCCCAGACCGGAACCGGCGCAGTCCAGGCGATCGCGGCAGAGGGCGCGTCGCGGCAGAGGAATGACGAAGCTGGCGTATTCGTAATGGATGGATTCCAGATAGGAAAGGTACTGACCCGCCATTTGGGTGGAATCTAGGAAACCCAACCCACCCGGATTCAATGTGGGGGCATAGGCATTATCCGCCAGCGCACAATAAGCTGCGCCCATGGCTGCTGGTCCGGCTCCAACAGGAATATCCAGAAATGCAGCCCCTTCTGTTCCTGGAGAAGCGTGAGCCGGGACAGAGATCAATAACAGCACAATGAGAGCGATTTGAATGCGTATCAGCATGAGTTTCTTTCCGGATTTCCAGCGTGATTATGATATCAGTGTTTGAACGGCAGAGAGGAACTTCCTATCGAACAATGGCAAACTGTCCCCGTGTCTTTTGCCCATCAGGTGTTGTAACAAGATAGAGATAAATGCCTGAACCGGCTCTGTCCCCTGAATCCGTGGTTAAGTCCCAGGTGGCGGTGGTGTCGGCTATGGGGAGGGTTTTTACGAGATGCCCGGAAACTGTGAAGATTTTAACGGTGCTGCTGAGAGCCAAATTGATAAAGGTAATGGGAGCCCCGGAGTTCCAGTCGGCCCGCCAGGGATTTGGATAGAGGCGTACCGCCGAGAGTTCCGCGGGAACCAGCGTGACATCGGCTTGGGCGGAAGGAGAGACCGCGTTGCTGCTGTCGGTGGCTGTCACGGAAATCAGGTAACGGCCCGGAGTCAGGTCATGCGGCCCCAGATCCGCCATGCCGCTGGCTGTTGAAAAGCTGGCGCTAGCTGCCCGTGCCAGGACTCCGGTCGGTGCCGCCGGGCCGCCGGCCGGGCTTGTTTGCTGGGTAATAGACCAGTTGTAAGCGGTGACGACATGTCCGGGCGGCCCGCTGGCTGAAACGTGTGCATTCACCGGAAGGATGTTGGGAAGTTTCAGGATCGGTGCCGGCAATGTGCCGGCACCCACGACCACGGCGACGGTGTTGCTCGCCCCCGAGTATGTTCCGGAAGAATCCCGGTAGCTGACCGCCGCGGTGTTGAGGATATCCGCCCCGGCCCGCAGGGGGGTTGTCAGTAAAACAACCCCCGCGATGATTTTCCTAATGCCGCTTCGAATGGGACACCTCCGGCTAATTCACTCTGACCTGGAAACTCACCGTGCCGGTCGCGCTGCCGGCGATCGTTCCCAGATTCCAGGTGATGGTATTACTGGAGAGTGTACCACCTCCAGTGATCGAACCGGAAACCAGTGTGGTTCCAGCCGGGACCGCATCGGTTATGACCACAGCCGTGGCATTGCCGGCACCGGTGTTCTGGTACTGGATGGTAAAGGTGACCGTACCGCCGGAAGTCGCCGTGGTCGGCGAGACGCTTTTCTGCAGCACAATCGTCGCGCCCGTGCGGATCGTTAACGTGAGCGTGGCTGAACCTGTCCCGGCGCTGTTGGTCGCGCCAAGTGTCACGGTAAACGTTCCCGCGGCTGTGGGTGTTCCCGAGATCAATCCCGAGTTGGTGTTGATGGAAAGCCCCGCCGGAAGCCCGGTGGCGCCGTAGCTCGTGGGGATATTCGTGCCCACCACTTGATAGCTGAACGCTGTTCCGGCGTCTCCTGTGGCGGTGATGGCGCTTGTGATGACCGGAGGGGTAATGACGGTCGCCGTGTTGCTGGTGGTGTTATAGGAGTTTCCGCTGGCGTCCCTGTAGGCTACTGAAGCGATGTTGGACACATTCGCCCAGGTGAGTCCCGGTAAAGCGAGACAAAGGAACATCGCAATAATTCGATTCATAGCAGTCACCTCATTTTACGTCGTCATCCCCGAATGCTTCTGTCGGGGATCCATGGATTCCCTGCCAGAGACCGCAGGGAATGGCAAATCAAAAACATGCACTAATTGACCCTGGCCTGAAAACTGACGGTGCCGGAAGATCCTCCGGCCACGGTCCCCAGATTCCAAGTAATCGTACCGCCGGAAATCGTGCCGCCTCCGGTGATGGTGCCGCTGATCAATGTCGTGCCGGTTGGAACCACGTCCGTGATGGTGGAGTTGGTCGCATTGCCGGAACCGGTGTTTTGGTACTGGATGAAGAAAGTGATGGTATCGCCGGGCCTCGCGGTGGACGGGGTGGCGCTCTTCTGTAAGACAATCGTGGTAGTGCCGGCGCTTCCCACTGTTAAGGTCAGCGTGGCGGTTCCTGTCCCGGCGCTGTTGGTGGCGCGGAGGGTTACCGTGGAAATCCCCGCGGCCGCGGGGATTCCGGAAATTGTTCCTAAAGACGTGTTAATAGAAAGCCCGGAAGGAAGTCCGGTGGCGCTGTAGCTCGTCGGGCTATTGGTGGCGGTAATCTGGTAGCTGAACGCTGTCCCCACCGACCCTGTCGCGGTCGTAGTGCTCGTGATGACGGGCGGCGAAGCCGGGGGTGCACCGGAGATAATGTTGGCGAGCTGCAGCCGCGCCGCTTCCCAGGCATCGGGATTGGTGGACCAGCTGATGTCGGTGAGAACGTAGGTCGGATCGCTCGGATTGTCTACGCCGTATTCCCATAGGACTTTGGGTACGATCTGGTTGACGATGGTCTGGGTGGCTTGCGGATTAACGGCCGCCGCCATCGTCAGGTAGTCCACATCCTGAATGCCGCGGCGCCAGTATTTCAGGCGCAGGCTGGCGAATGGACCATTTACCCCGTAGGACGATGAGGTGTATACCTTGTCGGTCCCGGGATAAAAAAGGACCCCTTCCCCATTGCCGTAATTCCACCCCGTCTGACCAAGCACGGAATCGGAGGAAGGAGTCCCTCCGAAGGCCTGGGCTGTTTGGAAAACATCCGTTTCGCCCGTGCCTCCTTGGTAATTGTTGTAGTAGGTTGATTCCCAGTTAAACCATCTGTTGATGTTTTTCTTATACTGGCCCCACGCCCGTGCACGCAAGGCCACTCCGTCATCTTCCGTCGCGGTGGATCCGATGTAGGGCCGGTATCCGTTATAGAGATAAAAACGTTTGCGGGCATCGTTCGTATATTGGTCCACCAAGGGCTGCCATTGAGATGTGATGCCTATATTCCCGGTGGAGGTGGGGATATCCAGGGAAGGGGTCTGGCTGGCCGCCGACGTGAGATCCATGGTTGCAAAGGAACGCACCTGGCGACCGACTCCGGGATTATTCAATATCCATTGCGCCCAAGTCTGGATTTGAGAGTAGTTGTCCGACTCATCGATTAGGTAAAGAAAGTAGTCTGTAGTTGGAGAATTCTGATTGAACCAGGTGGCCCAGGCGTTGGTGTGGTTGCGCATGTCGGTTTCCGTACCGCTCTGCCAGCCCCAGGACCCGTAGGTCCCGATCGAATAGATGTTGCTGCCGGTGTTCACGCCGGGACCGTTGTAGCCATTGGTTGCGGTAAAGAGACTTCCGTCCAGCCGGGGAATTGACTCGGCACAGGGCTGATCGCTGCAGTTGTCATCCCCGAACAAGGAAATCTTATGACGATGAGCCAAAAGATAATGTCGATCCCGCAGGAGGACAGATTGAGAGCCGCTCGCCCCGTAACGGGTATCGATGTTGCCGGCGGAGTAGAACAGCATGGTCTTGGAGGAGGGGGTATCGGGGAGCGTAAAGTTATAAACCGTGAGCTGTACCGGGATCGTCCCAACCGTGACACCGCCTTCCTTAACCACAAAATTTCCAGAATACGTGCCGGCAGGAGACGATTTGGGAATGTAGATATCTGCCCAAATGCTTTGGTTGGATCCGCTCGCGATGGAGAAGCTCGGCGCCAATTCTAACGGAACAGCGATGTCCGGATAATATTTGTTATGGTCAGGCCGGTCGGTCCAGGAGCCGCTGCCGCTACCATTACCACTCCAGGGACGCCTCATGCGCTGCGGAATATGCCTCTCATCGTAGGTCTGATAGGACACGATACTTAGCCCATTAATCCGCAGATACCGCACATAAAAAAGTTCGATATTGCGCCCCACCCAATTGAAGACCCCATCGCCGGTTGCGGCGGAAGAGGTGATAGTGGTTCCAGAGGGGCCACTCAAACTGTTAAAGGATACCGTTACGTTGGATGCCGCGCTGGAGCCGGCCTCTAAAATGACATTGAAAGCCACCACTTCGTTTCGGGCGCCAAAGAGGGAGATGGTGGTTCCGTTCCAGGCAGAGTTTGTGACTGTTTTCCCCTGAGTGGCTCGGAGGTCATCTTGGGTGACTTTGTCTTCACCGTTGTTGGCCCAGATAGCTGAGATGGCTGCGTTTGCCAATCCAGGCAAATCCAACAATGACAGGCTGAGCGCGAAGATTAATATTTTTTTGAGGGTCATAGTATTATTTATTGGCCTCATGGTATATAACTCATTTGTTAACGTTTGTAAAGAACAATTTAATATTCAAGTCTATTAATAGTTCTATTATGTTTAATTATAGGCATATATTTAACTATAAATAATTATCTATTGTGAATCAATATTGCGCTAAAGAAATATATCTACCGCAGCGATCTTCGGAGTTCGGCAGAATCGAGCAGTCTCCGGGAGAGCTCGCGAGTAAAGACCGTCCCGCCCTGCTGCGAGAGGTGATAATTGTCCATATAATCGTTTTCAGTCAGACCTTCGGGTCTGCGTAGGTCGATCAGGGTCGATCCATTTTCCTTGATAACGGACTCCAGCGTGGGATCAATTGGATAATGAGCGGGTACGGGAATGGCGATGAAGACCACTTTCGTCGGACTCTTCTTCATGAATTCAAGAAAACGCGTGAGCCGTTTGTATCGCCCGTATGAGCCAATTTCCGAGACACTTACGTGTTTTTTAATGGCTTTGTTCATCTCTTGGGCGGATGATTTGTAATAAGGAATGACTGCGCCCAGCAGCTGCGTGCGAACGCGGTCCCGATTCGCGTAAGCGCTTGAGACGGCGTCCAGGAGATAATCGACGCGGTTGCTGAAGTCCCAAACGTCATAGTGAAAAGCTTCCGAAACGGCGTCGAATCCCGCAAAATAGCCTCCCAGAAGATCCACGTGGATCCGCTGGGAATCACATAACTGCTCCTCAGCGAATCCGATCAAGAGAAGCGCCGGATCAGCGCCGGCTGAATGCACATAGCGTTTATAGATGTAATGCCAGTCGGCCATGTTGGTGTCATCCGGATGGATCTTCGCGATGTCGACATTTGAAAAACCCCGAGCCGACAGGTCTTTCATGAGTTCTTCCGGGATTACCCCTCTGCGCGTCAGCGAGTTGCCGAGAAAAAGAAGCGTAGGACGATCCGCGTGGCTGTGAACGGCGACGATTTGCGGAATCTCCCGGATATGCCGCAGATCGGCGGACAGGGTTGTTCCGTACAGGCGCAGTCCAACTTCGCATGCAAGGAAGATGCAGGCGACGAAGATCAGAACGGGGGTTTCCCGCTTAAAATTGAAAATAAATGAACGCATGGGCTACCGGTGATGGAAAGAATAACAGCATGACGGCGCAATACGCGTACACCAACGCCCGCGGCCACCAGGGAGAGGATGCCAGCGCGAGCAGGTCTTTCCTGCGCTCGACCCAAATCTCATACAACAGCAACGGACCAGCATAAAAGGCGATCTGCCCGAACATCGAAATGGCTACCGGTGTGGGCTGCGGATGGGTGACGATCAGCCGGATAAAACTCAGGGCCTGCGACATCGACTCCGCTCTGAATAAGAGCCAGCCCAGGCAAACGAAATTGAACATGAGAAATACCCGCCAGAACCTTCCGAACAACGAAAGCTCCGGCGCCGCGCCTTTTCTCGTTTCCCCCGGCGTTAGCCGGTATCCGCACAGCAGGAGGCCGTGAAACACTCCCCAGGCGATGAACGTCCAGTTCGCGCCATGCCAGATGCCGCCGATAATCATGGTCAGCAGAAGGTTGCGCTGGGTCATCCATTTTCCCTGCCGGTTCCCGCCCATGGAAATGTAAACATAGTCTCTCAGCCAAGTGGAGAGGCTGATATGCCACCGGGCCCAGAAGTCGCTGGGCGAGACGGCGAGGTACGGCATCTTGAAATTGTCCATGAGGTCGATTCCCATCCACTTGGCGGCGCCCTGGGCGATGGAGCTATAGCCTGAAAAGTCGGCGTAAATCTGCCAGGCGAAAGCATACACCCCGGCCAGAACCTCCAGGCCGGAGAGCTGAGATGGGTTACTCTGGAAAATGGTGTTGACCAGGGAAGCCATGTTGTCCCCGATGACGATTTTCTTAAAGAGACCGAGAACGATGTAGTACAGACCCAGCTGGAAATCCCGATCCCGGTAGAAACGAGGGGTCTCAATCTGCTTCAGCAAACCCCGTCCAAGAGGATCGTGTCCCTTCGTTCCAGAGCGCATAATGGGCCCTGCCACCAGATGCGGGAAGAAGCAGACGTACAGACAAAAGTTCAGAAAATTGGTTGCTGGCTGGGTCTTGCCTCGGGAGATATCCAGAACGTAACTCATGCTTTGAAACGTATAGAAGGAAATTCCAACCGGCAGAATCACATGAAGAATCGGGAGCGATGCCTTAATACCGAGCGTGGTCAGGCCATGGGCCAGTTCCGCCGAAAAAAAGTTGTAGTACTTGAACACGCCCAACAGCGCCAGATTCACGATCACCGAGATGGAAACATAATAGCGGCGTTTCGGTCCCTGAGGTGTATGGGCCACCAGCTTCCCGAGGTAATAATCCATGACCGTTGAGAAGGCGATCAGAATTAAGAAGCGCCAATCCCACCATCCGTAGAATAGATAGCTGGCCCCGATCAGGAAGAGGTTCTGCTTTTTATAAGGCAGAAGCCAATAAATCGGCAGGACAACCGCAAAAAATACCCAGAAGATCCAACTGTTGAATAGCATAAAAGTCGATTAAGTCCTCATGACGTCTTTCGCCGGGAAAGAGCGGCCTCAATTTCCTGAAAAACATAAGCGACGCGGGCCTCCCAGCTTTCGGCGGCGGCCAAAGCGAACCTCTGTTGGCGGCGCTGGGGCCCGGTGTCATCCAGCGCGCGCTGTACCTGACGAATAAAATCGGATGGATTGTCGGCGGTGTATACAAAATCGGTAAAGCGCTCCAGACTCGGAAGAGGAGTCGAGACCACGGGCAGGCCAAGGGCCAGATATTCGAGCAACTTCAACGGATTCACAGACGCCGTCAGACGATCCTGTTTAAACGTGATCAGGCCCACGTCGAAATGAGCGGCATAGCGCGGTAAATCTGTATAGGAACGCGGCCCCAGCCAGTGCAGGTTGGGTGCCCCCTTGGGGGCCTTGTAATCACTCCACTCCGGACCGATCAGCACCACGGAAGCTCGCGGAAACGCCTGAGCGACCTGGATCAGCAGATCCGCGTTAACCCAGGGAGCTAGCAAACCGTAAAAACCAAGAATCGGACGCGGCAGATTCTTCATTTCCTCGGGGATAGGCCCGAGAGGGTCCGCCGTCGAATGGAAGTGCTCAAAATTAACGCCATGCGGTAGCAGCAGCGTGGGGGCTTTGGCCCCCTGTTTTTTGCGCTGTAGTTCCTCCGACGTCGCGAAGATCAGGTCCGCTTCAGACAACATCTTGTTTTCAAGAGATTCCACATAGGCGCGATCAACACCCGGCAGCGCCGGGTAATCGTCCGTGATGTAGTAGATTAAAAGTTGTTCGCCCAGCTTGTTGGCCACTTCCGCCCCGACCGGCGAGGAAACAAATAACACAGGCGATTCCATCCCGCGTGCCCGCAGTTGCTGGCGAGTGCCGCGGGCAAGCGCAAAGCTATTCCACTCCCTGACCGCCGCCACCGAGTTAAAAGGGATTCTGATTGGAGAGTAGACGTGCAGCTTGCTAGGCACAGGAGTTTTTTTTGAATCCGGCAGCAGCCATTGCTGAAGTTTGCCCATGACGCGCTTCATATCACGAAGATTCAAACGGGGGCACCGCATGCCCACGGCGTTCACGTAGAGCAGCGGCTGAGTATCTGCCAGCCGGCTGGCCAGATGCTGCGTGCTCGAGGCATGAAGCCCCCACTCGTCCCCAAAGACGACAAATGACAAATTTTGGATCATGCTGGAAGATCCTTTAAAGATTTCTTGCTGAGAAGGGACTCTGACGATACGACTAGTCTCATTGGCCAAATACTCGTCACGCGTGAAACACTTTCACACGTGACTTAAACTTGAGGAACTGCTGCTCAATGAGATAGTAAGAAGCAATGGATACCGTAAACACGCAAATGATGTTGATTGGGAACCGATAGGAGATTCGAGTAGTCTCCATCGGATTGAGGAACAGTTCCTGCCACAAGTAAATCGAATAACTCCACAGGCCAATCAAGCGCAACGGATACCAGTTCAGAATACGGCCCACCCAATCCGAAGGGAACCGCACGCAACGATCTAGCAGCAGAAAAATGCCTGCATTGGCCATGGTTTGCCCCAGAATCCAAAACAAACTCGGGCTGATTTTATAAGTCATTCCAGCGAGTAGCATCAGAAACAAGGGAACAACAATAAATGCAGGCATAGACGTGACTCTTGTATATCGTTTTATTGCTCCCAAATAGTTATAGAAAAATGCCAGCAGACATCCCGACGCCAGTGCATCAGCCACGGCCTGGAAATGCCGCGTCATCGCTGTGGGACTCGCTGAAAACCCGTAATACATGAGAATGCGGATGAGCGGGACCATCAACACGGTTGTCGCCGCGATCCGCAGCGCTCGTCTTGGCTCAACCAAGAGAAGCGTCATCGGCCACAGCAGGTAGAATTGTTCCTCAACCGACAATGACCAAATATGATTCAGAGACCACGCCCGGTTGAGGTGGTAATTCATTGTGTATGTTAGGCCATGGAGCATATCCCCTGGTTTAAGCATCACAACACCTATTCTCTCCAGAATAAATATAGCTGCTGCATAAACATAGAACGCAGGAAAGATGCGCAGGGATCGCCGGAGGTAGAAGTTCCTCAACGAGATCTGTTTAGTTGCATCGAATTCCTTCAACAGAAGCGTGGTGATGAGAAAGCCCGAGATGAGAAAAAACATGCGTACCCCAAGGTTACCCGCGTGACTCACTAAGTCCAACAGCCTCGGGTAGCGTCCACCATCAATCGAATGGCCGGCTACCACCAGCAAGATGGAAACCGCTCGCAAACCGTCGAGAGAGGGAATTCGGTCAGGAAGCTGCGGCGCAAATGTAGATCGGACGATGCCGTTGTTTGCATTTAACATTTCGTTCTCCTCGGGTATGTGGGACGCTATCTGGAACACCGAGTGGATACCTCGGGGCGACCCAATTAATCCGAATATTGGTTGGTTTAGTATTCATTGTCAGGCCGATCCCTCAGGGAGTCCGAGGCCATGATCAATCCCGCTAAAAGGTATAAATACATCAAATAGGTGTGGGACAGAAAAGTCATCGTCACGCCGTATCCCGCGATGGCATAAAAATGGTCCGGCCATGGTCCTCGGTTGCGCCAGGCGATTTTGCTAATCATGACAAAATAGCTGACAAAGAGAATGCCTCCTGGGATGCCGGACTCGGCGAATGCAAGAAACCAGCTTGAATGCGCGGTCATATGCTGCCATACATTTTCTGAAAATTGTCCATACCCCACGCCAGAGATCGGGTGGCGAAGAGTCAATTTGATCGCCACTTGCCAGAAGCCGATCCGGCCTTCCGCAGATTCCTGCATGTCTGCTGAATTTCTCGGGAGGGCTTTGATCGCGGTAATATAACCCGCGCAGAGGAGACCGGCCAAAAGCAGCATGCCGAGTCGTTTTTTCCCGTTAGTCTTCAGATAGCATACAGTGAGGATTTGTACGACCAGAGCAAGCATGGCTCCGCGGGATTGCGAGTACCAAATCACAAGAACTGACAACCATCCGTACAACAACCCCGCTAGCTGTTGCAAAAGATTGGCCGTCTTCTGGAAAAACCGGACCAGCGCAAACGGGAGAGTCATGACAATAATCGCCGCGAGGTCGTTCGAATTGCCAAACATGCCGCCCGTTTCGAGGCGGACGAGAGCAGCAGGGTCTTTGATATAAACCTGATAGGACCGTATAACCATGAGCGCAAGAACACTCATCACCAGGGTCCACTTGAACTGAGTAACGCTCCTCTCGCTTTCGATGAAATACACGGACATCACGAAAACAATAAGCGATTTGAAATAAGTGCCAAACCAATCCGCTTGGGTTTCCGAAATATTGGAACTCTGGAAAGTCGTCAAAAACAGCCATGCGCTGAATGCGAATAAGAGCATTAAGATGCGAAAGGTTCGGACATTGGGTTTTCCATGCAAACTGGGATGGATGATCCATGAGACCATGCAGAGAATCCCAAGGCCGGCCATAGGCGGTAGGTTGAATCTGACGATTTCCCAAGGTCGCAAGAAAAGGAGATGTACAAAGAAGCATAGGGCATTGGCGGGGTGCAGAAGCGATAAAGTAAATCCAGCCGCCAACTCCACCGCGAGCAGAGGGGACACTTTGGCAAGGGCGGCAGCGAAAAACAAAACCAACACACAAAAAAGCGCGATAAACCAAGCCGCCTGAATTTTTCCGAACTGCGTGTAATATCCTGACTCGGATGCCCGCTGAAGCTGCGTCCAGGTCATCATGGCGAGAAAGATGAGGAGAATGACGGTTTCAAGATGGAGATAGCGAATGGGAAGATCCACGGCAACGCCTCAGGGATGGCCCGCCTGGTTTTTTGAGGGAGCTCCAATCAAAGTCGGATGTCCAGCCAGTTTCTGCGGGAAGGCGGGTAAGTTTCCAACGAGCGGAATCTTGAGATGATGCGCCAGTGTTTCCGTGCGCAGGGCGCTGCGGTCGAAATATTCACGAATGGCTACGCTGAAGAGCGCCAGAAACAGGCCGAAAGCGAATCCCCCGAAAGCAAAAAGAGGTTTTTTGGGGAAAAGAGGCGCCGTCGGATAAAGCGGGACCTCCGGGGTGGAAAAGTAATCTCCCTGGCGTTCCTGGTCAGAGTCGATGGCGATGTTCAAATAATTCAACTTCTTGTTCAAATCACTGAACACTTCACGGTTCGCATCCCCTTGGATCACTGGTTTCCCTAATCCAGCCGTCGATTCACCCCGGCCGTTCCGAAGGCTATCGTCCAGACGGTTGGCCAATAGAGTTTCTTTGTTGCGCAACTCCTGCATTACCGGGTGTTCATCCGTATATTGCGTGCTGAGTGCCGCGATCTGCCCGCGGATCTGCCCCAGTTGTTCCCGGATGAGCTGCGGGGAACTGGCCACCGGAGTGGGAGCCGGGGAGGAGGAAGGCTGAAACGTATTCGTCAGGGAAGCCAGCTGTCGTTGGATCGCATCATGGAAATTGACCAGGTTGCGCTTGCGCATCTCCAGCAGAACTTGAATCATTTGCGCGTGGATATCCTGCACAACACGGAACGTGATGTCGGGATTGGAATCAATAAAATCCACTTGATAGGTGGTGCCGGAGAGGCTGAAGATGTCGATATGGGATAGCAACGTCTGACGTTCCGCAAGGAGTGCATAATTTTCGTTAGGAAGCTGATACAGCCTGTATCGAACAAGGAGTGTTTTCAGGCGGGTGCGCCAGCGTTGAACCAGAGACGGTGAGGCATGAGGGTTCTTGAGTAAATAAAGTCCGTATTTATCTCCCAGAGAGTCCAGAAATTCAGGCGTGAGAGCCTGGCGCAGAAGGGAATCGCCCTGAGCTTTCATTTCACTGACGCCGCCAATGGACGGGAAGAAGTCTCCGATCAGCGGGTTCTGGAAGAATTTCGCGTCAATCGTCAGAACGAAGTGAACTTTATATCTGCTAGGAAGAACAAAAGACAAAGACAGAAAAACGATCGAGCCGATCAGCGGGCTGATCATCAGAGACCGCCTGTATTTTAAGAACAGCCTCGGGATGTCCTGGAGCGTAAGTGTGGTTTCCGAAAGAGTGAGCATCAGGCGAACTCCTCATTCGATATAAGACCCACCAGTCGAATGGCTGGATCCTGCGCGATTTTTAAACAGGCATTCAGGTCCGCGGCATTGAGTAGTTTCCGGCTGACAATCAGGATCGACGCGTCCGCCTGGCGCGCGACGGTCAATGGATCGATATTGTTTTTGTTCCGGGTATTCAGAGCGGCGGTATCCAGAAGGACCAGGCCGTAGGCTTTCGCAGTGTCTTCCGTCAATTTCTGGATCAGGGAATGATCGGGTCCCCTTTTAAATTTTGTGCTGATGCGGATCCCGGCAACGATTTCGGGTTCATGGACCAAACTCTCTTCGGTGGTCAGCTTCTTGGCCGCAGAGGAGGGAAGTTCATTGGAGCTTTTCCGGAACTCCTCCAGGGAGGTGACGTCCACCGCGGAGTCTGACGCGTCGAAGCATTCCCGGAGGAGCAGAGAGCCGCTGTTTTGAGCCGTCGTGGTGTCGACCGCCAGTACCCGGGTGCCGCAGGCTTCCGCATAAGCCCGGGCGGCCGTAGCGCAGAATAACGTTTTCCCTTCCCCGCTGAAAAAACTGAGGACAGCCAGCGAACGAAACATCGTTTGCTGCTGGAGCGCGGCGAGGTTATACGCCAGATGCTTCAGCTCGGTGTATCGCGCAAACTCTTTCAATCGGGAAGTTATCGGCATAGAGTTAAAGGTTTAGATCCGTCCTCTGTTGTAAGACAGAACAAGAATAGCGGACGTAACGATGGATGCCGCCGCTGATATCAGTGTGGCGAATAACGTTGTCCGGCGTTCACCTCGACTGGTGGTGTCGGCATGCACGATCACGACGTCCCCCTGATGGGGAGCCGGGGAGTGCAGTAGATCGTTCCAGGCGAAATCAATGGAGTGTCTCCCGTCCGGGGTTTTTCGAATCAGCTCGATATTGGAAAGATCCGCGCGCTCCGTAAATCCGCCGGCCTGAACCATTGTGTCGACGAAATCAGAGCCTGGATTCACCATGTAATCCCCGGGCTTCCGAACTTCTCCCAGGATATAAACGGGTTGTTTGAGTTGAGAAGACGCCGCCTGCTCGCCGGTGAGCACGGCAATTTCCTTCTGGAAAAAGAGCTCTTCTCCTCCGAGCCATCCCAGAATCGGGGAATGCCCTTCCGCCTGGCTGTAGTACTGGTTCAGACCCAGAATAAAAACTTTCCGGTCCTTATGGATCCGGACTGACTGCGGAGGCGTTTCCTTGATGAATCCGCCGGCCAGCCCGATGATCTCATCCAGCGAAGCGTTTGGTTCCACGATATAGCGGCCCGGTTTTTCAACCAGTCCCCGGACATCGACATACCTGTGCCGTTCTTTCACCCGGGCATCAATCCCTGTCGGTGATTTAAAGTAAGGCCGGTACTCGCTGTTCAGTTTTGTTTTGAGGGCTGAGAGAGTCAATCCGGACGCGTTGAGGGTGACGTCATAGGGCAATGACAACGATCCGTTAAAATCAACGCGAAAATCGCCGTTTAATTTACCGTCGGTCAGACACGTTAATCCCAATAATACGCCCGGAACAATTTCGGGATCAGACGGATTCGGATTGCGATCCCGGGCGCCCCATTTTTCAACGATTTGGACTGTGTCTATTTGCCCCGTTGGTTTGAGGCCGGCGTTGCCCTGCCGCCCATAAGCGGAGCGGGATGTGCCGCAGCCGGTCAGGCCGGTCATCAGGCCGGCCATCAGTAGACACAGGCAGCGGTAGGATAATGAAATGGGGCAAGGCAGAGTTCTTTTAGAGGTCATCGGACAACTCCAGTCTGAAATAATTCCGCGTATGACTTGGTCATGGCCGGCGATCCCCACTGCTCGCGCAACGAGGAGGAGGCGTTCCATTGGTTTTCAAAGAATTGTGTTTCTCCGTTGTTTTTCAAGGTTTCCAGAATTTCCACAATCTTTTTTGCCCCTTCGTTGGGTTTCTCGGGATCAAAGTAATGCGCCCAGGGTTTCAGATAATGGTGGCCTTCAATCTCGCTGAGCAACGTCGGTAAACCGCTTCCCGCGGCTTCCATCGGCGCCAGCGGCATCCCTTCCAAACGGGACCCGGAAATGAAGAGATCGGATAATTGTATCCAATCTAACGGTTGTTCGGAAGGGCCAACTAAAATAACGCGGCGCGAATCAGGTAGGTTTTTGATTTTCTCCTGAAGAGAGTTCATGTAACCGGCCTTGGTTTCCTGTCCGACCAGAAACAAACTGAGGCCGGTGCGGACATTCTCCGGCAGTGCGCGCCAAACGTCAAGTACCACGTCCTGTCCTTTGCCCGGGTGGAGCCGGGCCAGGCAGAGGATCCATCGGCAGGCATAGAGATCCTCGGGGAGTCCGGGAAGAATCTGCCTTCGCCGGGTCTTTTTTTCTTCGGTCCCGGAGGTGCCAGCCAGTGAACGGGTGAAGATGGCTCCGTTCGGAATCACCTCGATGCGTTCGTGGGGAACCCCGATGGCCAGCAGCCCGTTTTTGACGCCGGGAGAAACCGCGATGATCTGGTCAGGGAAAAGGAGAAAAAATTTGTAATACAAACGATACCGAAAGTTCTGTTGGATATCCAGCAGAGTATGGACCGTTAAAAAGAGACGGACGCGGCCCAGCGAAAACAACTTGGCCAGGCTGCCGTAGATCAGCGGGCCAAGATCGTGAACGTGCAAGACCCGGGTTTTCTCGGAAAAGATAATTTTAAGCAGACGAAACACGCTGCCCAATGAAATCCCTTTGCCTTTTTGCCATTGAACCAGGCGAATACCGTCTTTCTCAAACTGGGGGATGAGCGACGGCAAGTCGTCGGGATGATCGTAGGTGGCCACCGTGACATTGAAGCGTTCATCCCGGTTCAGCCGGCGCGAGAGCGTATAAACCGTTTTCTCCAAACCGCCGAGGCAGAGCGTTTGAGACAGTTCCAGGACATGAATGGGCCCGGGGGCCGAGGAAAACCGCCGCAACTGGTCGTTGAACACACCGCCGAAGTAGATAATCGTAAACAGCGGACCGGTCACCAGGAACCACGTTCGCGAGTCGGAAAATAACGGGTACAGCAAGATGGAAATAAGCGCCGCCACACCCGCCAGCGCGAGTTCAAACATCATTTCCCGAAGCGGAAGGAACTTGGAAAGAGGGAGACCCAGGTGCCGCTGGCTATAAGAAAGCGAGTAAAGCCGCATCCCGCCCACGGATGTCAGCATGGCTCCCAGCGCGCCAAGAGCGCCCCAATGGCCTGCCGCGAACCAGGTGGCCGGCGCGCAAAAAAGCGCGAAGAGAATCGACGTGCGCAGAATCCAGTGGCCGTCTCCCCGGGCGCGGGCGACCGCATCATAAGGCAGCGACATAAAGAGATAGGCCAGGGCATACCACCGTAAAAATGTGGCGGCCGCCAGGTAGCGCGTGGTAAACAGAATCCGGACAATGGGTTCGGAATAAATCATCAGTCCGACGGCGGCGGGCATCAAAATCCGGAAGAGTTCGGCCACGCCTTCGGAATACAGCGCGGCGGCTTCGGCCGGTTTCTTGGAAGCAAACGCTTTGGAGAGCCCTGGGATCATCACGCGATTGACGGAGGTCTCCAGAATTTCAAGCGGCGGGATGCTCAGACATCCGAGCGCGTAAGACGCGTAACTGACCACGCTCAGGCGCATGGACAGGATAATCTTGTCCACGTTCTGAAGCCCGAGACCGGCGAGACTTGATAGGGAGACAGGCAGAGAATAGCGAAGGACATTCCGGATCCTTTCCCGGGAGAGCAGAAACCGGGTTTCATCCGATTGGGAAAGCAGGTACAAGCCAATTGCCGTTCGCAGCACCGCGAAACCGAGAAAAAACAAGAAGAGCGCTTCCGCTTTGCGCGTCCACCAGGCGGCGGCTAGAAAACCGGCGACTTTGAGAAGATTGAAACCGGCGGAATAAAAAGACCCTGTCCAGATGTTTCCTCTGGAGATCATCAAATCTTCAAGGAACGTTGAGGCGATGATGAAGGGAGCGGCCAGCAGGAAGAGCCTTAGATCCAAAGGTGGGATATTCAGGTGAAACGCCAGTGGTTTGGAAATCGTCAGCCCGATCATGCTGATCAAGAACGTGAGGAGGACCAGCAGTGTCCAGCTTTGACGGACTTCCGGTTTGGCTCCCGGGTATTTCCCGGCCCAGTGATACACCCCGTTATTAAGCGCGCCGGTCATAAACAGGCTGGGGCTGATTCCTATGTATAGGAAAAAGATCTGGTATCTCCCGAGCTGCTCCGGCGACAGGATGCGGACAAGCCCCAACGGAAGGAACAGCATGAGCATCGCTGTCGTTCCGTTGGTGAGGGTGATGGGCCAGTGCGAGGAAGTTTTAACGGCCACTATTACCTCGCAGCATAAGGATGAGCGTGTTGACCATTACGCGAAAGTCGAGGCGGGGCGACATGTTCTGGATGTAATAGAGGTCATACTCCAGTTTGGTTTTGCATTCTTTGATCGAGCCGGCGTACCCCTGTTTGACCTGGGCCCATCCGGTGATCCCGGGCCGCACGGAAAGGCGCATGGGGAAGAGCGGGATCTGCTTGTTCAGGACCTGATAAAACTCCGGCCGTTCGGGCCGGGGACCCACGAGACTGAGTTCGTCCCGCAGGACGTTGATGAGTTGAGGGATTTCATCCAAACGGGTTTTTCGCAGCCAGCGCCCAAGGGGGGTGACGCGAGGGTCTTCTTTGCTGGCCCACTGGGGGCCGGTGCTTTCGGAAGTGACCGGCATGGAACGGAATTTTAAAAGGAAAAAGCGCTTTCCCTTATAGCCTAAACGCTCCTGACGGTAAAGAATCGGATATCCGCTGGTGAAATAAACCCCCAGCGCGATCAATCCCCAGAGGGGGGACAGAAGAATCAGGAGTAAAAGAGCGATCAGGGGCTCTACGAAAGATTTCAGATAAAAAACGAGACGGATGGGAAAACTTTGATAACGGGACATGAGGAAAAAGGTCCAGGCATCGGTATTCTCGAGATCCACCCGGCCGTGGATTTCCTTCATCACCTGACGGACATCCACAATCTTCTGCCCGCGGAGATGGGCGAGCAGAATCTCCGGGTGCTGCTCGAGGTGGCGTGTGGCGCCTCGGGAAATCACCACCGTTTCATCGAGGGGCAGAGCGGTTTTAAAATTATCGGAGGATTCGCAGCGGTGGATCTTGATCCAATTAGACAACCCCGCTTCATGGATCTGTTCATGCAGCGTGTTTGCTTCTTCCGGCAGAAGGCACGTGGCCAGGGCCCGGTACTTCCTCGTGACATGCGTGGTCTTGTACATGGCCCACTGGGTCAGCATGAACGCAAACGTCACTCCGGCGGAGACCTTGAACAGCTCGGGGGACGGGGATAAAGACGCCCCGGCGACCAGCATCAGACACGCGATGGAACAAAGCGAAGACAGAGAAAGCGTCAAGAACAGGATCAACATCCCGATCAGCTCCGGTTTAGGGGTGTAATCTTCAAAATATCCGATGAAACACAAGAAGATCAACGAAAACAAGCTGGTCAGAAGTCCCCAGGACAGATAGAGATCCCTCCCGAGTTGATTCCTGTCGAGGATGCCGATGAGAAGCCAGCTGGAAATCAGGATCAGGAAGTATATTTGCCGGTTGGCTCGGCTTTCCGCGACGATTCTGGGAGTCATTTCCAATCACCTCTTGAGAGACTATAGGGACGAATCATTAAAAAAGGAGCCATCAGCGAAACCAGCGCGGCACCGCTCAATTGCCTGAAACTTCCGGACGTGGCCATCAGAAGTCCAAAAACGATAATTCCCGGGAGGATCACAAAATTAAATGCGGCCGCCAGCCCGGCGATAAGACAGCCAAACCAGTACGCCCAGAGCACCCGGAAAAACCGCCGGCCCGCCATCACGCCGACAATCGGATTCATCCGGAAACACGAAGGCCACAAGGTTCGAAGCCACTGCAAATTGCCCTGAAGCAGCCGTTTTCGCCGGCCCCAATCCATCCGGTTCTGCTGGGCGCCCGCGTCCTGGACCATCCCAACGGGATAAAGGATCACGCTGTCCGGATAGAGCGCTCGTAAAACCATGGGAATCACAACATCATCATTCAGCCAAAGGGTGTCACCGAGCGACGAGAGCGCCTTTTTCAACGGAAACACCTTATATCCCACCGTGGCTCCGTGAAGGCTGATCGGGCCGCCGCAAAGCGCCTCGGTCTGCTTGAGGAGCATTTCCAGACGCCAGAGGATCCGATGGAGCAGCCGGGCTTTCGCGGGCCGATAAGAGGGTGCGATCCCAATGACATTAGCCCCCTGGTGGATCTTCTGGAGAACATCGGAAAGAAAACTCTCCGGCCAGAGGACCCCCGCGTCAGCCAGAATAAGCCAATCCGCGCGGCTCTCCGCGATCCGGGTACGCAACGTGACCCATTTGCTCTTGTTTTCCAATGATTCCGTGACGAGAACGCCCGGGAATTGGCGAGCGGCTTGCGCCGTCTGATCGGTGCAGCCATCCGCGGCCACGTGAACAATTATTTTAGGTTTTGAAAAGACCGATGGAATGGCCTGAAGGGCCTGGACGGAACGGTGGATGCTGGTCAAGGTGTCCGTAATCCTTCCGGCTTCGTTATGCGCAGGAATTACGATTTCCAGCAGCGATACAGGGACACCGGATTCGTGGGTGGGCTTTCCTTCATTCCAGCGCTGAAATCGATAAAACGGCAATGCCAGCAATGGCCAAAGCACGGAACATCCCAGAAGTCCAAAAATACCTATAAATAGAAATAAATAAACCATTATTACACTCAGGAGACCGTGCCATAACGACACACTTCGTCATTCCCCGCGGTCTTTGGCGGGGAATCCATCATTGTCGTACGTTGTTCATAGATCCCCGGCCAGTGACCGCCGGGGATGACGGATTGTGACACAATCTTCAAACGCCCTCCCATTACATTGGAATCGTATTAGCGCTTACGCAGATGACTTCGAGAAGCGGATATTACGTTGATTTTTTCCACAGTGCTAGAACCTGGGGTTGGAAACTTTCCGCAAACATATTGTCGCACAGCTCTGACTACGAGACAATGGGTCGAAAGGCCAAAATTCAATCAACACTCAAAAAACTGCGAAAACAAACGAATAAACGCTATTAAAAGGGAAAAACGCCCTGTTTAGGCGTTGTAAAGATATTCCGTTATGCTTGAACGACTTATTAAAACAACTACCTTCTATTATTTTACAATAATTGTGCCCAAATTGGGCACAATATTACAATGAAATCCACGCGATTATTATATTTCATTTTTTTGGGGATTTTGGTCCCCGGTGTTTTGAGTGCAATGGGTAGGCGCCCTGTCCAGCGGGTTCACTACAGCAGCTGGATGGTTTATTGGGATTCCGTGAACGGGGCAAACGCTCTCGATCGCTATGCCGACCGCCTGGAGGATGTCGGGGTTTTTGCCTATCACTTCGATGCTTCCGGGCGATTAATCCCGGCCGGGGATATGGTGCGGTCCCATTCACCGAAGATGTTTATCACCGTTGTCAATGATTGGGCGGCGGGACCGGCGACCAAACTCAAGGATCCGGAGATCGTGCATCAGGCGATCGGCACTCCCCAGGCACGGGCCGCGCATATCCAGCAATTAATGGAATTAGCCAGAGCCGCAGACGGAGTGGAAATCGACTATGAGCGTCTGGACCTTGCGGACCGGGACGCTTTTTCGATCTTCATCCGAGAGCTGGCCAGCGCTCTCCATGCGCAAAAGAAGCGGCTGTCCGTTGTCCTTCAGCCGCGCCTGGCCCGGACGCCGGAGTCCGGCCGTGGCGGAGCAGGGACGATAGACTGGAAAGCGGTAACCGAATCGGTTGACCGCGTGAGGGTGATGGCGTATTTTGAGCATTCCGCTGACACTCCTCCGGGGTCCATCGCTTCCCTTTCGTGGGTGAGGGAACTGGCGGTGTTCGCTTTGGGGATCGTCCCTCCTGAAAAGTTGTGCATCGCTCTCCATCTCGGGGGGTTTGACTGGGAAGACGGTCAGAGGGGCCGTCCGATCGAATACTCTGAAGCGGTCCGAATCGCTGTCCGCAGCGGGAACCAGATCCTTTTCGACAAAGACAGCGGTTCGGGATATTTTCAATATTCGGAAGCCGGGAAAAACCACCGGGTGTGGATCGAAACGGATCAGGGGCTTCGTGAAAAAGTAGAACTCCTCCGCCGCCTGGGAATTGGCCAGGTCGGTTTGTGGCGGCTCGGCAGCGGCGACCCGGCTTTCTGGGAGTCTCTCCCCCGGGTTCCTTGACGTTCCAGTTGCGGATTCTGTAGACTGCCTTTGAATTTCAGGGAGGACAAATCACCATGTCTGACGATAAATTTGACAGCATTGTTGTAGGCGCCGGTCCGGCCGGGGTCTCCGCCGCGATCACCATGGCCCGCGCCGGGCTCAATGTCGCGCTCTTGGAGCGCGGCGAGTATCCTGGAGCCAAAAATGTTCAGGGAGCCGTCCTTTATTCCAAGATGCTCCAGGACGTCATGCCCGAGTTCTGGAAGGATTGCCCGCTGGAGCGCGCGATCGTTGAAGAAAATATCTGGATTCTGACGGACACCTCCGGCATCAAGGCGGGATATAAATCGCCGGAGTACGCCCAATCGGAACCCGCGAACTGCTACACAATCATCCGGGTAGCGTTCGACAAATGGTTTTCCAAGAAGGCCGAAGAAGCCGGCGTAACGCTCGTGACCGGCGTCACGGTCAGCGATCTTGTGAAGAAGGACGGCCGCATCGTTGGCGTCAAGACGACGGATGGCGATGAGCTGCTGGCGAGCGTCGTCATCGCCTGCGACGGCGCCAATTCCATCCTGGCCCAGAAAGCGGGACTGCATCACGAATGGCGTCCGGATGAGATCGCGCTGGGCGTCAAAGAGATCCTGGCGCTTCCGCGCGAGAAAATTGAAGACCGTTTTGGCCTGGAGAAGAACCAGGGGAGCACGATCGAAATGGTCGGCGATTTCACCAAAGGGATGATGGGCTACGCGTTTCTCTATACCAATCAGGAGTCACTGGCCTTCGGCCTGGGATGCGCCCTGGATGACTTCCAGAAGACCAACGCCAAACCGTACGATTTGCTGGAAGAATTCAAACGACATCCGTTGATCCGTCCGCTGATCGAGGGATCCAAGTCGGTCGAATACTCCGCGCATATCATTCCGGAAGGCGCCTGGCCGTCCATGCCGCCTCTCTACACCGACGGGCTGCTGATCGCCGGAGACGCCGCGCAGATGATCAACCCGTCGCACCGGGAAGGCTCCAACATGGCGATGAAAGCCGGACAGCTGGCCGGCGAGACGGTGGTGGAGGCGAAGAAGACCGGTCATTATGACGCGAAGACGTTGTCGCTCTACCGGAAAAAGCTGGATGACTCCTTTGTCCTCAAGGACATGTACGACCACAAGGATGTCGAAGTCAAAGTGCGCCACAACCGGGAACTAATGACCCTTTATCCGGGTCTCCTGAACAAAGCCGCTCATGACTATTTCCTGGTCGATGGCGCACCCAAGCGGGACCACATGCGAAGGATCGTGCAGCGTTTCCGCCGCGAACGGGGGGTCGTCAATCTGGTCAAGGATGCCTGGGCTCTGCGCAAGCTCGTTGGCGAATTTAGTATAGGGTAAGACCCGCGGCGGATGAGTTCATCGCCGCAGGTCCCGTCGAAGAGGAATTGCGAACGGGAGAGGAATTTATGGCTGACGAAAGACCGCTGACACTGGAAGATAAACTGGGATTGCTGACGTATAAGGGCGATCACCAGACGCACATCAAGATCACCGACGCCAAGGTCTGCCTGAACTGCCCGAAAAAACCCTGCGTGACGGCCTGCCCGGCGGGGGTCTATACGTGGGACGACGTTCAGAAAAAGATTATTATGGCTTACGAGAATTGCGTCGAGTGCGGCGCGGCCCGGATGATGTGTCCGTTCTACAACATCGAGTGGGTCCCGCCCCGCGGCGGGTTTGGGGTCGCGTATAAATATGGATGATTTGTTCGGGCGGACACCGCTTACTACTGCGGTGCCTGCGCGCTACGGGAAATTGCGGAAGCGCGGGCAGCGGTCCGCCCCTACATTCCCTTAATCTCGTACGACTTCAACTCCTTCACGTACTGCCCGCCGTCGTATTTGACCTGACCAACGCCTTCCGCATACCAGGCGTTTTCATCGATAATCTCATCCCCGCGTTTCTCGTGGTAATGCAGTTTGATGCAGTGGAACCGGCCCGCCGGCACGTCCACATCCTCCCAGCCGACGACGTCCCCGTCGAAGATGATCGGTTTGTCCATGAGCAGGCGCACTTTTAAACGCCCTTCCCAGTGAACGTGCGTTCCGGGTTCCAGCGGGAAGATAACCCTCGGCACCGGCGGAGTGAAGCGGGTATAGACCTCGGGCGTCAACGCTTTGCTCAACCCCAGTTTCTGGATAAAAATTCCTTTTTCATTGCGAAGCAGAAATTCCCGCATCTGCCCGCGCTTATCCCGCTGGGTCATGATCATGCCGGCGGCGCCGGTTTCCCGGTCATCCCAGGGGCCCTCCATCGTGACCTTCATCTCGAAACGGTCATTTTTTGTCTTATTCAGCGTGTCGTAAACCCACGTCGAAGCCTTCCCCCAGGGGAAAAAGGCACTGGAAAGCGTCTCGGAGTGGGCTTTAAAGAATCCGGAAAGAATGAGACCAATGAAAAGCCATGCCCTGCCGTCATTGCGAACGAAGCGAAGCAATCTCGGTGTTCCGGCGTAGAGGCGAGATTGCTTCGGCAACACGGAGTGCCTCGCAATGACATCACTTCGAAAACACGCAATTTTTCGCATGAACCGATTATATAAAACCATTGAAACTCCAAAAGTCGAGGGCTAGACTTGTCACGGTTATAAAAGCTATGCGATTTTTCGAATCTTTCATGCGCTTCTTGATGCTGGCGGTCCTCCTGACGGTTTGGCCGCTGCCTGCCGCCATCCCCGCGTCCGCGCCCACGACGGCCTCCCCGGCCTCGTCCGCTCCCGACATGACCCTGCTCGAGCAGGAATCCAAATATGAACGGGAGAAAACGCAGTACCTGCAGGAGAACATCCTGGATAAAATTCTGGGGCCTGGAAAAGCCGTGGTCATCGTCAACGTGGAAATGGGTCTGGAAACCCGGACCATGGAAATGGGGATGAATAAGTCGAAAAGCGACAAGAAAAAAGCTGAAGGAGAAAATGGCGAACCGCTGCCCGTGCCGCCCGCCCGGGTGCTGGTCCCGGGCGTGCCGATGCCCAAGTCGGCTTTTCAGCTGGAAGAAGACCGCGGCGGAGAATCCAAGGAATCCGGCGGCCAGATGCAGCAGAAACGGTATGAAGCCCGGACCACCATTAAGAAGTTGCTCATTACGGTTTTGTACGACAAAAAAGTTCCCGGCGATACGCTCCTGGCTGCGAAACAGGCGATCGTGGCGACGATGAAGGTCGCCGACAATCAGCTCGTTTTCACGCCCACCACCTTCACCGAAACCGCCTGGCAGCAGGTCCTCACGCCGAAGTGGTTGATCCCGATCGCGCTGGCGTTGTGGCTGCTGCTCTTTTTGTTCGGACCGCTGGCCAGTTTTTTCCGCCGTTTGAACGCGGCGCTCGAAGATAAAACCCAGAAAATTGAACAAACCACGCAGCTCACGGAAGAGAGTGAGATGGCCTCTGAAGAAGAGGGCGAACAGGCCGGTGCTGAGGGAGAAGGTGAAGGCGCCGAGGGAGAGGGTGAAGAGGAGAAAGGGGCTGAGGAAGAGATGAAAAAGTTTGAACCGTTTACCTATGTGTCGGAGCAAAATTTGAAAGGACTGGCGTACCTCCTCCGGAAAGAAGAGCCCTGGATCATCGCCCTGGTCCTTTCCTACCTGAAGCCGGAGTTCGCCAAGGAAGTGTTCGCGTCCATGCCTCCTGAACTGCAGGCGCGCGTGGCCGTGGAAACCGCCACCATCCGCCAAACGTCGCTGGAGCAGGTGATGTCCATCGACGAGTACATCAAGAAAAAGATTGATTTCGTGCTGGGTGGCATTGAAAACCTCCTGAAAATCCTGAACGAGGCGGACAAGACCACGCGCGAGAACATTCTGGACTATCTGCGCAACGAGAAGCCGGTGTTGTACGAGCGGGTCCGCGATGAAGTGGTTCTCTTTGAGGATATTCTGAAGTTCCCTGACAACGCGATTCAGGGCATCGTGCGGGAGGTGGGCACCGAATCCCTGAGCCGCGCGCTGCGGGGTGCGGCGCCGGAATACATGAACAAGTTCTTTGCCAACATGTCCGCGGGCGCGGCCGCCCTCCTGAAAGAATCCATGGATTACGGCCGGCCTTTGACGCCCGAGCAGATCGAAGACGAGCGCCGGGCGCTGATGGAGCTGATCTCCAAGCTGGAAAAGGAAGGCAAGATCGTGATCCGCAAGAAACGGAAGATGGGCATTCTCGAGGGAGAAGAAGCGGCGGATGACAGCCAGCCCTTGAATTTTGACTCCTCGCCGCAGGCTCCTCCGGCGCCTCAGCCGGCTCCGCCCGCTCAGGCGGCGGATCCCGTCAAAGCCCGGGAGTATTTCCAGTCCGGAGCGGCGGCTTATGAACAAGGGCGTTTTGCGGAAGCGGTCCAGAATTTCCATTACGCCAAGCAGGCCCAGCCGGATTTCTGGCAGGCCTATCAGTACCTGGGAGCGGCGTATGACGCGCAAGGCATGATCAACGAGGCCATGGGCGCCTATGAACGCATGCTGGAGATGAATCCCGACGAGTCGCTGCGCGTCTGGGTCGAAAACTGGAAAGCGCAGCGGGGACAGAGCGGGAAACGGGAGAAAGCCGGATGATTTATCTCCATCGTTTGAACGGACAGGACATCACGATCAATGCCGAGCTGGTGGAATGCATTGAATCGCATGGGGTGGAAACGGTGGTCAGTTTGACCACCGGCAACCGGCTGGTCGTGAAGGAACCCGTCGCGGAAGTCGTCCAGCGCATCCTCGCGTATCGCCAGGCTGTCTATTCAGACCGGAAACCAATAGCACTTGTTGAGGGACCTGCGGCGGATGAGTTCATCGCCGCAAGTCCCGTCGAAGAGGAAGAGCGAACGGGAGGCCCGTCATGTCATTAACAGTCATTGCCGTGGCCGGAATCGTGCTTGGCTTTCTCTGCATGATGGTGGGATTTTTGATGGACAGCGGAGCCGGGCGGGGTTCGGGTGCAGCCAAGGTGAAACAGTCGCGGCACGTTCGAAGATTAAAAACGGCGCATGGACATTGAGATTTGTAGGGGCGGCCGGCTGGCCGCCCGCCATTCACGTTTGAATGGTTTGTCATGGGGATATCCGGGCGTGCAGCCGCACGCCCCTACGAGGTGTAAATCATGGACATCGCAACACTTTTAGGCATCGTCGTCGGATTCGCGCTGGTCATCGCCTCGGTCCTGCTCGGAGAGGGGGTCGCCGGGTTTAAACCGTTTCTGAATTATGAGGCCTTTCTGATCGTCATGGGCGGCACCTTCTGCGCGCTGCTGGTGAATTACCCGATTTCGCAGGTTTTCGGCCTGGCCCGGGTGCTCAAAAAAGTGATGAAGGCCAGCGATGAGGATACCTCGGAGATCGTCACGACCTTTGTCAATTTTGCCAAGAAAGGCCGCACCGACGGATTTCTGGCGCTGGAAGGCGATGTCAAACTCGTGAAGAACGATTTTCTCAAACGCGGCGTTCAGCTGGTCATCGACGGTTCCGACCAGGAGTTCATCCGCAACATGATGGAAACGGAACTGGGGTTCATCCGCGAACGGCACAAGGTGGGCGCGGAGATCTTCAACTCGCTGGGCACCTACAGCCCGGCGTTCGGCATCATCGGAACGGTGCTCGGCATGATCCTCATGCTGAACTCGATTTCCAATGTGGAAGAGGTTCCCCGGCGCATGGCGTTGTGCCTGGCGGCCGCTTTTTTCGGCCTGGGCTCCGGCTACCTGATCTTTCTGCCGATGGGTGGCAAACTGCGCCGGCGCTCGGAAGAAGAGCTTTTGATCAAAGAAATTATCATCCGGGGCGTGCTGCTGCTCCAGAGCGGGGTCAGCCCGTCGATTATGGAGGCCAATCTGAAAGCGTATCTCGAACCGGCTAAACGAGCGCTCATCAAGCAAGCGGTCTAACCCATGCCTTTAAAAGAACGTGACATGATCTCCATGTCGGACCCGCGGGTGTGTCAGATCGGGCACCCGGCGCCGCCGTGGCTTGTCAACTACGCGGACCTCATGACGGAGCTGGTCTGCTTTTTCATTATTCTCTACGCGATGACCGCGGCCCTGAATAAGGACCTGCAAAAAGCCAAGAAGGAAGTCGAACAAGCCATGAAACAGGAGCAGGTCGCCGGTGAGGTCAAGGTTACGAAAGATGGCATGCAGATTACCCTTCAGGAAAAAGGAGAAAATATTTTTTTCGAAAGCGGTTCGTCGGATCTGTCTCCCCGGATGGAGGAAATTCTTGCCAAAATTGCTCCGACCCTGAACACCCTGGCCAAAGAGAGCCATGATATTGTGGTGGAGGGCCATACCGACGACGTCCCGATCCATAACACTCATTTTTCGTCCAACTGGGAGCTCTCCACCGCGCGGGCCACGAGCGTGGTTCAACACCTGATTCAATCCCAGGGATTGCCGGCCAAACATATGGCCGCGATCGGATATGGCGAGTACCATCCCCTGGTGGCCAACAATACCGATGAGCATCGTTCCGCCAACCGCCGTGTGGTGTTCTTCGTGAAAAACAAACCGCCCGATTACAGCAAAGGCGACAAAAAAACGAAGGTCTCCAAAAACGCCGAAACGCCCCCGGTTGAACAGGCTTCAGCGCTTGAGGCTGTGACTGGCGCTCTGCCGGAGGAAATGCCATCAGAAACAGCGGCTTCCGCCGAACCCACGACCGACTCCGCCCTTCCGCTTCCCCAGGAAGCCCCCGCCGGTGGCCAGTAAGATTTAACCTGGATTTAACAAAGCGATTCAGCTTGAAAAGACAAACGTATTCGCAGAATTGCCGTCGGGACCGTCTCCCTCCCTTGTAATTACTGCAAAAAGAGAGAATACTTAAGTATGCACCCTTTCCGTCGGATGAGTCCGATCCTCACGAAACGGGGGATTCTCACCGTCGAGTCCGTGCTCGGCATTCTGATCCTGTCGGTTGTCGGGATCGTTGGCGGAATCGCTCTGATTAAAGCCAGCCAATCCATCACGCACATCCGGATGGCCAAAAAGGCCGCGGTGCTTGGAGAAATGGTGCTGGAGCGGTACAAAGCCTCCGCGGTGAGTGATTTCAGCCATCTGGCCGTCAATAATGATGTGATCGATCAACCGGTCCGGACGTTTTTGAATGATCCCGGCCTCTCCGGGAATTTTTTCCTGACCACCCAGACCACCTGCACCGCTGACGAAAACTGTCTGGTGAAGGCCACCCTTCACTGGAACGATCCCAAAGGTCCCAGCTCCATCGTGTTAGAAAAAACCTTTGCCCGGGCTTCGCCGGTCATTCCCGGCAAAAAGGTTATCGTCTTTGTCAAAGCTCCTCCCTGCAACGAAACCACTGAGGTGGGAATTTCCTCCAACTGTCTCAACGGTCTCCGGGGGTTTACGATCACGTCGTTTTGCAGTAACGGCACCCCGGTGCAGTCGCTGACCGATGGCGATGGAAGGGCTATTCTCGAGGGTGTTGCTTCAGATGCGGCGGTTGTTTTTATAGCGACAGCGCCTGTCCCATCCCCCTTTGACAGCGGTCTGGTTGGTTTTTCAACAGGGTATTATCATGTCCGGGGTGACGGGGCAACGGTTGTCACCGATAGCACCACGGTGGACACGACGTCGGATTCCCCTGTCGTGTTGTTTAAAGATTTTCATGCGGCCGGGAGCATCCAGGGCAATGTGGTTGATGCGTTCAATCAGCCGCTTGGGAACAGGGCCCAGGGCATGCGGATTCAGTTATTGGAGCCGGCGATCGTGATGCGAGACGCGACAATAAACGCAAGCAGTACCCGGTCTTGCACGATAGGCGATCCATGCATTGTTTCAGCGGATGCCAACGGCCAGTATGTGTTTAATAATGTCATGCCCACGACCGACGTCAATCTGATCGTTCGCGGGATTAATGGAACTATTCCCTACGATCCGTACATCGGCCCGACCAGTCCGGTGTTTGTGCAGGGATATGTCAATACAAGCACCGTCACCCGGACGTCCTCGGAGTGGGGGTCATCGACTGGCCCTGTGATGACGCAGGACTTGATGGTTCATAAGAAAGGATCTCTGTTGATCACCGTGAAGGATAAAGCCACCGGGAATCCGATTACAGATCCGGACTTGCTGAGCTATCTTAACGTCATGATCGATATGTCGTACCCAGATGGTTATTCCCGGTATGGCTGGCGAAGTGATAATCTCAATATTAAAATATCGACCGGAGTGGTTGGGCCAACCAGCAACCAGCGGTGGGTGAATAATTTCATTTCACAAGAAGGGCAATTTAACGGAAAAGTTCCCAAACCGAATTTTCTGGCCTGGATTACTCCGCCGGCCGGAGCGCCCGGAGCGAACTGCCGGCCTATGGGAATTTCTGGCCAGGCAGACCCCGTCTGCTTCCCTACGTGGTTTGGAATAACGCCCCAGGAGGATGCGGGTAATTGGAAGATATGCTCAAGCAACTGCCTGGGGGATGTAACCAATCCTATTCCGGTTGATATTTTGATGGAGCCGACCTACAGGTTTCATGGGACGATCAAAGACAGCGGCGGATTTGGCGTGTACCCGGCGACCTGCAATACGCTCATCATGAATACGAGTGTCGGTAATTTGCCAAAGTTCAAAACTGATGGCAGCGGGAATTATGATGTATGGGGTTTTGAGCCGAAATTATGGTCAGGCGCCTCGTATCCAACCGCGTCCCGTGTTTGGATGAACGTGAATACGCCCTCCAGTCGATTAACCACGATGGTGGTAACGGGCAGGGAAGTTTCAAATGGTAATACCAGTTCCTCCCGCAGAGCCGGGGAACTGGTGATCGCGGTCCGTTTGTGGGGTCCCGGCGGTTCGTATCTGCAGAATTATACAACCAGCGGGGCGGACGGGACCGTTTCGATTACAGCGACATTTGATACAAGCCAATCGGTCGGTAATTTCAATACGGACTCCACTCCGCCGATTCTCATCTGTGATAATCCTACTCCACATGAATGCGAGGCGAATTTCACCCTCCCGATTCCGGGGTGCAGCAGTATTCAATCGCCAAGCCCACGTTTTTATGTGCACACATGCAATACGTGTACGGGGGGTGGTCCCTTTACACCAGCGGCGACATACACGTATCAGACGATACTGAAGTCATATTATGTGTATGGCACTGTCAGGGACGCTGCAACCGGGCGAGGCATTCGAGATATTAAAATTCTTGATTGGGTAGATCCCAACCACCGCACAGTGGCTACGACGAATGGGTCCGGTTATTATTCAGGGGATGCTTGGACTAATAATAATAACTATACCCTTGCCATAGCGGTGCCAGGTCAACAGCTGCCCAATGGCCAAAACTATGTGGCATCCGATCCCGATTATGAAATCATGACCTATTACCTGCCCCCCACGCTCACGCCGGTCACCGGGCGTCAGATTGATTTTTCAATGATTCAAACGCAGAATCAGCAACCCAGTTTTTAAGATGACCCTCCCCTGAAGGCGTTGGCCAGTAAAGAATTAACCTCTATTTAACAAAGCGATTCAGGTTGTAAAGACGATCCATATCAGCAGAAATGTTGTCCTGGCCGGTTCTCTCCCTTGTAATTGTTATGAAAAGAGAGAATACTTAAGTATGTCTCCTTTCCGTCGAATGAATCCGATCTCTAATAAACAGGGGATTCTCACGATAGAGTCCGTCCTCGGCATTTTTATTCTGACGATTGTCGGGATCGTCGGCGGGATTGCTCTGATTAAAGCCAGCCAATCCATCACGCACATCCGGATGGCCAAAAAGGCCGCGGTGCTGGGAGAAATGGTGCTGGAGCGGTACAAAGCCTCTGCGGTCAGTGATTTCAGTCATCTGGCCGTCAATAATGATGTGACCGATCAACCGGTCCGGACGTTTTTGAATGATCCCGGCCTCTCGGGGAATTTTTTTCTGACCACCCGGACCACCTGCACCGCTGACGAAAACTGTCTGGTGAGTGCCACCCTTCACTGGAACGATCCCACAGGCCCCAGCACCCTGAAGTTGGAAAAAACATTTGTCCAGGCTTCGCCGGTTGTCCCGGGCAAAAAGGTCATCGTTTTTGTCAAAGCTCCTCCCTGCAACGAAACCACTGAGGTGGGAATTTCCTCCAACTGTCTCAACGGTCTCCGGGGGTTTACGATCACGTCGTTTTGCAGTAACGGTACCCCGGTGCAGTCGCTGACCGATGCCAATGGACTAGCTGTTCTGGAGGGCGTGCAGATGGGGGAAAACGTTGTTGTCATAGCGACAGCGCCTGCCCCATCCTCCTACAACATCGGCACGG
>JBAZWU010000014.1 GCA_041660185.1 Elusimicrobiota bacterium
CGCCGGATCAATTTAAAGCCTACGCCGCGATCTTCCAGAACCATCAGCGCTTCCGGTACCCTGCTTTCAAGTACGTCTACCTGGGGTTCAACCTGCGTCTTCCTCTCTTTCAGGACCTCCGGGTCCGGCAAGCGCTGTCTTATGCGATTGACCGCGACAGCATCGTCAAAGGAATCGTCCTGGGGCTTGGCCAGCCCCTGTCCGGCCCTTTCCCTGTGACCTCCTGGGCTTACGACCACAGCGTCCCCGACCCGTCTTACTCGCTGGGAAAAGCCCGGGCCCTTCTGGCGGAAGCCGGATGGAAACCGGATTCGCGCGGCCAGCTCACGAAGGATGGAAAACCGTTTACGTTTACATTAATGACCAACCAGGGGAACAAGGTCCGCGAGTTGTGCTCGGAAGTCATTCAGCAGCAGTTAGCGAAAATCGGGATCAAAATGGAGATTCGAATTATCGAGTGGTCCACGTTCATCCGGGAGTATCTCGACAAGAAGAATTTTGATGCCATCGTTATGGGCTGGCAGTTGGGGCGTGATCCGGACAACTACGCGATGTGGCATTCGTCCCAGCAGAAGGAAGGGCAGTACAACTTCTGCAGTTATTCAAATCCCCTGGTGGACCGGCTGCTGGTCGATGGACGGCAGACCTTCGATCCCGTCAAACGCGAAGCTATTTACCACCACATCCATCGTCAAATTGCCAAGGATCTGCCTTATATTTTCCTGTACTGTCCCGACGAGTTGATCGCCATTCATAAGCGGTTCCAGGGCCCCCTAGTCGCCCCGCTCGGGCTGGCTTGGAATTTCCGGGAGTGGTTCGTTCCGAAGAACGAACAACGATATCCGACGGTGCTTGCGCCATGATGGCCTATATCGTCAAGCGGCTGATCCACATGATCCCGACCTTGATCGGGATCTCCCTGATCAGTTTCTTCCTCATGCAGTTGGCTCCGGGCGGTCCCGTGGACCAAATGGCGGATCTGAACCCGCACGTCACGCCGGAGATGAAAACCCGCATCCGTCACGATATGGGGCTGGACCGGCCGATCGTGATCCAATACGCGGTCTGGCTGGGGCGTCTGGCCCGGTTTGATTTCGGGAAGTCGTACAGTGATCAGCGCCCTGTCTTAAAGAAAATCGCCGAACGGTTACCGGCAACGGTCCTGCTGAACGTCCTGGCGCTTAGCCTGATGCTGCTGATCGCCATCCCGATCGGTTTCTTTTCCGCTATCCGGGCCAATACCTGGCTGGATAAAGCCATGACCGTTTTTGTTTTTATCGGGTTTTCACTGCCCGCTTACGCCCTGGCGCTCGGTTTAATGATCCTCTTCGGTTTGAAACTGGGCTGGTTGCCCATCTCTGGACTGGCCACGATTACCTTCGTGCCGACGTCGCTCTGGATCCGTTGTGCCGATGTGGCCCTGCACCTGATCCTGCCGGTTTTCGTATTGGCGTTGACCAGCCTGGCGGGGCTGTCCCGGTATATGCGCAGCAGTATGCTGGAAGTCATCCATCAGGATTACATTCGGGCGGCGCAGGCCAAGGGATTGACGTTCTGGAGGGTCTTCGGGGTTCATGCGGCCCGCAACGCCATGATCCCTCTATTGACTCTCTTCGGCCTCATGGTGCCGGATCTGATCGGCGGCGGCGTGATCATCGAGACCATCTTCGCCTACCCGGGCATGGGCCGGCTAGGGTATGAGGCGATCATGACGCGGGACTATAACCTCATCATGGCGATCACCGTTATTTCGGCGCTGCTGACGGTCCTTGGAAATTTCATGGCGGATGTCCTGTATGCTTATGCGGACCCGAGGATCCGTTATCGGTGACAATTATTTCGTCATCCCCCACGGCCACTGGTGGGGGATCCAGAGAGCCATTATGAGTGGATTCCCCGCCAGAGACTGCGGGGAATGACGAATTGAGGAAGCTATGCTGAAAATCTATCTCGAGCGTTTTAAGCAGAACCGGCTGGCGATGGCGGGTTTCAGCGTCATCGCGCTCCTGGCGCTTCTGGCGCTCCTGGCGCCATGGATTCGGCCGGTGGATCCTTTTGCGCAGGATCTTATGGCCCGGCTTCAGGGGCCGTCGTGGGCGCACTGGATGGGAACGGATGATCTGGGGCGGGATGTCTTCTCCCGGCTGCTGCTCGGGACACGGATTTCGTTATCGGTTGGATTTGTGGCGGTCGGGATTTCCGTGTTTGTGGGAACGCTGTTGGGGCTTACGGCGGGGTTCCTGGGAGGCAAAGTGGACACGCTGATCATGCGCGTGGTCGATGTGATGCTTTCGATCCCCACACTGTTTCTAATTCTGGCTGTTCTGGCTTTTCTGGGACCCAACATCTACAACGTCATGGCCATCATCGGGCTGACGTCCTGGCCGGGGTTAACGCGTCTGGTTCGTGGAGAGTGCCTGTCGGTCAGGGAGCGGGAGTACATTCACGCCGCCCACCTGCTGGGGATGCCGATGGGACGGCTGTTATTCGTGCATCTGTTGCCGAACGTGGTGGCGCCGATCCTCGTCAGCGCCACGCTCGGTGTCGGCGGAGCGGTGTTGACCGAGTCGGCCTTGTCCTTTCTGGGGTTAGGGGTGCAGCCTCCGATGCCGTCGTGGGGAAATGTGCTCAGCATCGGCCGCGATTATCTGCACATCGCCTGGTGGCTCTCGTTGTTCCCGTCTCTGGCGATCCTGGTCACGGTTCTGGCGTTTAACCTGTTGGGAGAAGGGCTTCGAGACGTTCTGGACCCGAGGACTTAAGCATGCTGACCATTGAACACGTAAGCGTGACGTATCAACGCCGGGGTCAAATGATCCCAGCGGTGAGGGATGTCTCCTTGTCCGTTCAACCGGGAGAAGCGGTGGGGGTAGTGGGGGAATCCGGCAGCGGCAAAAGCACTCTGGCCCTGGCGATTTTACGGCTGATTCGGCCGAATGAAGGACGCATTACGCAGGGCCGGATCTTTTTCCAGGGACAGGATCTGCTGACGCTTCCTGAAGAGACGATGCGGCGTGTTCGCGGGAGACAAATCGCCATGATTTTTCAGGATCCCTTCACATCCCTGAATCCGGTGCTGCGCATTCATGAGCAGATGGCGGAAGTGCTCCGGGCACACGGGGAAGCGTGTACCGCCTCGCTTCTGGCGGAGTCTCTTGAAAAAGTCCAGCTCGATCCGGGGCGCGTTTTGGCCGCCTATCCACATCAGCTTTCCGGGGGCCAGCGTCAGCGGGTGATGATCGCCTCGGCCCTGTTGGGGCGTCCGCAGCTGCTTTTAGCGGATGAGCCAACCACCGCGCTGGATGTGTTGGTTCAAAAAGAGATCCTGGAATTACTCTTTTCGCTGCAGCGGGCCACTGGCATCGGTCTTGTTTTCATCTCCCATCACCTGGCGCTCGTGGCTTCCTATTCCCAGCGGATGATCGTGATGAAAGAGGGGGAAATTGTGGAAGAGGGGCCGTCTCAAATCTTGTTCCAGCGGCCTGGCCATCCGTACACCAAGTCTCTTGTGCAGGCGGTGCCTCGGATGCCAGTCTAGGAACTCCCTCGCCCGCCTTTGGCGGGAGAGGGTGGGGGTGAAGGCAGAAGGCTGTGCCCTCATCCCCGCCTTCTCCCGGCACGATGGCCGGGAGAAGGGATTGTAAATGGTGTGGCATATTATTCGAACGGAGTCTTTATTGATATATTTAGCTCAATGCCTCTCTTAGAAGTTCGTCATCTTTCCAAAACGTTTCCGGTCGAAGGCGGAGTTTTCCGCCGGCGGGTGGGGTCTGTCCAGGCGCTGCAGGATGTCTCTTTTCAGATCGAACCAGGGGAAACATTAGCCTTGGTGGGGGGGTCGGGCTGCGGGAAGTCGACTTTAGCCAAAATCCTGGTGGGATGGCTTAGCCCGGATGCCGGAACCCTGTTATGGAACGGTCAGCTTCTCGATACCCAAAGCCGGCGTCAACGGGCGCATCTGATGCAGATGATTTTTCAGGACCCCTATGCATCCTTGAACCCGAAGCTTTCGATCGAAACCCAGTTGGCGGAGGCGGTTCGTCTGACGGAACCGGATTTGGCCGCCGCGGGGATTCACCGCCGCTGCATCGAACTGCTGGAAGCGGTCCGTCTCCCCGGCGATACGTTGAATCATTATCCATTCCAGTTTTCCGGCGGACAGCGGCAGCGGATCGCGATTGCCCGCGCGCTGGCGATGCGTCCGACGCTACTTATTGCGGATGAGCCGCTATCCGCCCTGGATGTGTCGGTCCAGGCGCAAATCCTGGATCTTTTCCGGAACCTCAAGGAAGCATTGGGTTTGACCATGCTTTTTATTACCCATGATCTGGCGGTCGCCGCCAACAGCGCCGACCGTATCGTGGTTCTGCAGGAGGGGCGGTTGGTCGAAGAAGGCGTTCTTCGTGATGTGCTTCGCCAGCCCCGTCACACCTATACGCAGGCCTTACTCAAGGCCGTTCCCTCGTTCCCATGCTGACGCTGTCCGAACTGCTGGAGCGACAGGCACACCGAAGACCCAAAGCAACGGTTTTGTCTTTGAAAAACCATCACACCACTTATGGGGAGCTTCAATCGCAGGTGGAGAAATGGGCTTCGGTGCTGCATTCGCGAGGAATTCGGGCCGGAGATGCGTATGGAATTATTCTGCGCAACTCGCCGGAGTTCGTGATCACGTTTTTTGCATTGGCGCGCCTCGGTGCCCGCGCGGTTCCCGTTAATTTCCTGCTCAAGCCGGATGAGATCGCTTACATTTTTGCCGATGCCGGCGTGGTCGGAGTTGTAACGCAGCCCTCATTCCTGCCGAACGTGCTGGTGGCTCAGAAACAACTCCCCGGGCTGCGCGATGTCGTCGTTACCGGGGAGGGTGGCGAGGGAGGGGTGTCTTTCAATCAGTTGCAGGAAGCGGTTAAGCCCGTTCAGGATTTACCTAAGAATACCGATCCGAACGCCATCGCCATGATTATCTACACCTCCGGCACAACCGGCAAACCCAAGGGTGCCATGCTGAGTCACCGCAATTTCCTGGTGAATGTCGAACAATGTGCCGGGATGGTGCGTTTGTATCAAAAAGACGTGTTTTTGTGCCTTTTGCCGATGTTTCATTCCTTTGCCTGGACCGTCTGCGTTCTGCTCCCTATTTCTCTGGGATGTTGCATCGTCGTGGTCGAGTCCATCCAGCCTTTTGGCAACACGGTGAAACGAATCCTGCGCCATCGGGTGACCATTTTAGTCGCTGTTCCGCCGATTTATGCCGCTCTGCTGCGCGTTCCTTTTTGGCGTCCTTTGAAGATTATCCTTCCGCTGCGTCTGTGCATTTCCGGAGCCGCTCCCCTTCCGATGACGGTGCATCAGAAATTTGAAGCGAAATTTGGCATCCCCTTGCTGGAAGGCTATGGTTTAACCGAGACCAGCCCTGTCGTGACGATTAATCCGGAGGACCAGCGTTTCCCGGGTTCGGTGGGCAGACCCCTTCCGGGAGTGGAGATCCATATCGTGGATGAGAGGGGGCAAACCGTTCCTGCAGGTGAAGTCGGGGAGATCTGCGTTCGGGGCGAGAATGTGATGAAAGGGTATTATCATCAAGACGAGGCCACACGCGAGGCGTTTCTCGATGACGCGCATCAATGGCTTCGCACAGGGGATGTCGGATACCTGGATTCGTCAGGATATCTCTACATCTCGGATCGCAAGAAGGATTTGATTATCGTGAAAGGATTAAACGTCTATCCCAAGGAAGTGGAAGATCTCCTTTTAACCCATCCGGCCGTTCAGGAAGCGGCGGTGGTGGGTTTCCGGCATGGCACAGGAGATGAGTGGATCAAAGCGTTTGTGACGTTGAAAGACGGGGGTCCCGTCGACAAACATGTCCTGCTGAAATATTGCCGTTCGAAACTGGCGTCTTACAAGTGCCCTCGTGATCTGGAAATCCGGCCCGAGCTCCCTAAGAATACCCTTGGAAAAGTGTTGAAGCGTGCGCTTCGTGCCGAGAATCCTTAGAAATAGATTCTTGTACAGTCGTCATCCTCGGCGGTCACTGGCCGGGGATCCATCATTGATGTTAGATCCCCCGCCAACGACCGCGGGGGATGACGGAGAAAAATGAATCCTCTGCTCTTTCAAGCGCTTCAATCGGTTTCCCGTCGCGGGAATCGTTCTCTTTTCCTGGTGGGAGGGCCGCCGCGCGATCTCCTTCTGAACCTTCCTTGTCATGACTGGGACCTCGTTGGATCCAAGGCCCGTTCCGCCGCCCAGGCGTTGGCCCGCCGGTTAAAGGCCCGGTTTATCGTTCTGGACGAGGCGTTTCAGATTTACCGGGTCGTGTGGCGTTCCTCTGAAGATGCACGGCCGATCATTATCGATTTTGCCGAGCTTCAAGGTGGATCCATCGAGAAAGACCTTGCCCGCCGCGATTTTACGATCAATGCGATGGCTCTTCCGATTTCTTCTTTTGGGAAAGTCCCGTTGGAGGAGCATCTCATCGATCCTTTTGGGGGACAGCGTGATTTGAAACACCGCGTCCTGCGGGCGGTGTCCAAAAAGGCTTTTAAGGAAGACCCTTTGCGGCTTCTGCGGGCGTTCCGGTTCAGCGCTCAGTTTAATCTCTCCATCGCACCCGAAACTGCGCGCTGGATAAAAACGTTTTGCAAGCCAATTCAGGCCCGATACCTGGGTGTGGCGCCGGAACGTGTTCGAGAGGAACTGCTCAGGCTGCTGAGCCAGCGGATAGCCGGAGCGACATTGAGGGTCATGGAACGGTATGGGCTGTTACGAAACCTGTTCCCTGAAATGGAGCCCGGCCGACGGACCGCGGTGCGTTATTATGGCTCCGGGGGAGTTTTAAAACACGCGCTACAAACCGTGTCTCATCTTGATTGGATTCTCGATCAGATCCAGGCACAACGGTTCACCCGTCTCTTCAAAACGCCTGAGGTTTCAGCAGGGGTACAGACCTATTTAGCGGAATCCATCGGCGGATTCCCACGCAGCGCTTGGTTGAAACTCGCGGGATTCCTGCATGACATCGGAAAGCCTGCTACGGCCCGGATGAAGAACGGAAGGCTCCGCTTTTTTGGTCATGAGGAAGTCGGGGCCGCACTGGCTCGAAAAGTGATGGAAGGTTTGCGGACCAGTCGCCAGGAAGTCCAGGTGGTCCGCGGATGGATCCGGAACCATATGCGGCTCGGCAATCTCGCCGCTTCCCCGCGAGTGACGGATAAAGCCATCGCGCGGTTTTTCAGGGATTTGAACGGGGAAGGGGTGGGAATGATATTGGTTTCCCTAGCCGATCATTACGGTTACTTGGCGCGGCCCCGGTGGGGGAAAGCCAAAGATCCGGTGGAACGACTGGCGGCGTACCTGTGGCAATCGTATTTTATGCAGCGAGAAAAGCTTCAACCGCCTCGTCTGATTGACGGGACGATTCTGATGCGCCGTCTCCGTCTGAAGCCGGGTCCACTCATCGGAAGGTTGTTGGAGGAAATCCAGGACGCCCAATTGGAGGGGAAAGTTCACACGGTTCAGGAGGCCGTGGCCTTCGCGAAAAAACGCTTACCACATCTTCGTACCCTCACCCCTCGCCCCTCTCCCTCAACAAGGAGAGGGGAATAATACCTGTATCGTCAGTCGTTTTGCTTAAGTGCCCTCTCCCTGCTGAGGGAGACCACGGGGCTTCCGCAATTTCTTATAGCGCCCCGAGTCCCGTGTCGTTGCGGGAGGGTAGGGTGAGGGTAAAAGCGTTACTGGAGGAGGGCCTGGATCTTGGCCCAGGCGCGGTCCCAATCGATCGGTTTGAGGATATAGGCCTGGGCTCCTACCGAAAATCCTCTTTCGACATCTCCCATCTTATCCTTTGCCGTCAACAAGGCCAGCGGAATCATCTGGGTGGCTTTGTTATCTCTCAGACTTTGTAAAAGCGTAAATCCGTCGATTCCCGGCATGGAAATATCCGAAAGGACCAGATCCGGTTTCCGGGTCTCCGCCAAGTGGTGAGCTTCTGCGGGATCCTCGGTACAGATGACATTCAACCCCTTCATCTTTAGGAATTTTTCTACCGCCAGAAGGATGAAAGGGTCGTCATCGACTACAAGGACGGTTTTAGCCATGGAAATCGTTGGAACCTATGTCCCTAACAACGGGGCGAGTTTCGGCCAGGCGGTGTCCCACTCAATTGGTTTTAAGAGATACGCTTGGGCACCGGAGGCGAACCCTTGCTCAACGTCTGCCATTTTATCACTTGCGGTTAAGAGAACAACCGGGATTTGGCTGGTGTTTGAATTGTCGCGCAGTTCTTTGAGAAGGGTAAAGCCATCAATCGCAGGCATGGCGATGTCCGAGATGATCAAATCGGGATGTTCTTTTTCAGCTAAAACATAGGCGGTTTCCGGATCGGTTGTCGAAAGAATGCGAAACCCTTTTCCTTTCAAATGTCTTGAAAGGATGTCCAGAATAAAGGGATCGTCATCTACGATCAGGATGGTTTTGGGTGGCATGCTGGAGGGTACCCGAAATCAAGCCGGATTGCAAGCCAAAAACACAAAAATCACAACAAATTATATCCATTGAACAATGCGAAAACTTGGTCTAAAATCAACGGGTATGGACAATTCGGTGCTTCCAAAAATCACCAAGGTCCTCATTGTTGAGGATGAGCCGACTCAAATGCAACTCACACGCCGGGCGCTCGAGAGCCACGGAACATTTGAGCTGTCCTTTGCTCAAAACGCCCAGGAAGCTTTCCAGCGCTTATCTGTAGAGGTTCCGGATATCGTTCTGATGGATCTGGGCCTGCCGGATTGCGATGGGCTGGATGTGACCCGGCGGTTGAAGGAAAATGAACGCACTCGGTGGCTTCCGGTGATCATCCTGACCGGCCGTTCGACGGTGGTCGACAAGATCACCGGCCTGGAGGTGGGCGCGGACGATTATTTGACGAAACCCTTTGATCCGGGGGAACTCGTGGCGCGGGTGCGCGCGGTTTTGCGACGGAAGCAGTCCCTGGGACCGGTGACCGATTTTGATCAGGGCGGGTTTAAAATCAGCGCTGACCGTCGGCAAGTCTGGCTGAATGGGAATGCCGTTCCCATGACACCGAAAGAATTCGATCTGCTTCTCATGATGGTCAATAAACGAGGGGCGGTGATCACTCGCGAGGAGATTGGCCAGGTGATTTGGGGGAAATCCGCAGAGGAATCCGCCCGGACGCTGGATACCCACATCTGGAGGCTTCGCAGTAAATTGGGAGAATTCGCGGATCGGATTGAAACAGTCGGGAAAAACGGCTATCGATTCAATTCAGGGGCTTAATCGTTTTTCGGCGGTAGAGTCTGTTGGGTTAAATAACTTTCAATCGTACGGACCGTTCGCTCGCAGCCTTTCTGAGCCATCTCCAGCATTTCGCGTACTTCACCCCCCACGTGGCCGCACATCCCGCCTAAAAGCACCCCAATCGAGCCTTGAACAGCCGTCAATGGCGTGCGCAGTTTCTGGTTGATGTCTGGAAGGAATTGGGACATCCATTCGTAAAGCCGCCAATGGGCGGAGAGGACGGCGCATAGAGCGCCAGCGCTGCGCAGCTCTCTTTCCCGTGAAAGGACTTCGGTTCCTTTTTTAAAGGGACCGAGGACCAGCAGTCCCAGGACCCTCGATTCACCGGAGACAGGAACCAGAACATATTTTTGATCTTTGCGACTCCCGATCTTCAGCAAACGGCTTAACGGGTCACCGGGGCTTCCGGTCTTTTCAATCACTTTGTCTTCTTGTATGCAGGTGGAAATAGGATGTTTCTTGCCGTCGAACCGGATCGACGCTTGCTTGACGCGAGGGATTCCATCTCCCGCCCGCATTCGTAAAGCACCGTCGTCATTCAAAAGGAATAGGCAGGTCGGGATTTTCCAGGACGTGCGAACCATCCGAAGGGTCGCGATGAGGATATTTTCAAAGCCGGGGTTTGATCGTTCCATAGTATTTTTTATCCTCCCAGGGATATCCCCAACGGGGCTAGAATCGTATTGATCTGCTGGATCAGCGTCATGGGATCAAAAGGCTTGGCTAGGTACCCCGTGGCGCCCAGCGCCAGAGCCTGCTGAATTTCGGCCGGGACCGAGCGCGCGGTTAAAAAGATCACCGGAATGTCCCGGGTCGTTTTGTCGGATTTTAAAATTTTGCAGATATCATAGCCGCTCATTTCGGGCAGCATGACATCCAATAAAATGAGATCGGGTTGGACCTCTTTGACCCGGGGGATGACTTGGTCGCCTTGGAACGTAATCGAAACGTCGCACTTTCCCAGGCGCGTTAACACCATGCGCAAAATGACTTGAATATCGGGGTCGTCTTCTGCCACGAGGACTTTCATCGTCGACCTCATCAGCCCACCAGGCTCGACAACTGAAAGGTGGGGAGCATCAGGCCGGCGATGACAAAGCCGACAATAACGGCCATGACCACAATCATCAACGGTTCCATGACGGTCAGGAGATCCTGGATGGCAGAGGAGACTTCGGTGTCGTAGTAGTCCGCCATTTTATTGAGCACTTCAGGGATCGAACCGGTTTTTTCACCGGTGGAGACCATGTTGGCCACCAGGACGGGGAAATACTTGCTGCGGTAAAGAACGGGCGAAATCCCATTTCCCTGTTGGACGCTGGAAAAAATTTCGTCTACGACTTTTTCAATGGTGCGATTTTCAACGACTTGCCGGGAGACGCTGATCGCTTGAAGCGCCATCACCCCGTTGGCCACTAGACTCGCCAGCGTTCGAATAAAGCGGGTAATAATCCCGAGCGTGATCAAACGGCCAAATAAGGGAAGGCCGAGGATCTGTCTGTCGTAAATCGCTCGAAAATGTTCGTTGTGTTCACGAAACCGCTTCAAGTAAAAGAAGACCCCAACGACGATAAACGGTGTCAGAAATCCCCCTTTGCATGTAAAGTTGCTGGCGGCAATCAGCAGCCGTGTGGGGAAGGGAAGAGGGACTCCCATCTCAATGAAGACCTTCGCAAAGGTCGGGACGACAAAGGTCATCATGCCGATAATGATCAGGGTCGCTACGCCGGCGATAAAAGCGGGATACACCATGGCGGACTTGATCTTGGAGCGAAGTTCGATTTCTTTTTCCAGAAATTCGGCCGCACGGTTCAGGGCTTCCGGCATAAAGCCGCCCGCTTCTCCCGCCGCGGTCATGCTGACAAAAACCGGTTTAAAAACGGTCGGATGGTTGGACAAGGCATCGGAAAATTTTTTCCCCGAGAGCACATCTTCGAGCACCCGGCGCAAGACCCAGGCCATTCGCGGGTTCCGGGCATTGGCTGCCAGGCTTTGCAACGCTTCAACAAAGGACATCCCGGCGTTGATGCTGATGGAAATTTGGCGGGTAAAAATGACCAGTTCTTTTAACGCGACTTTCCCTCGGGGGGTCACCAGCGGGCCTGCGTTTTTAGCTCTGTTCAAGAGATGTGAAAACGAATTGGAAATCGATTCGGAGGGACGATGAACGGCGGGGCTTCGTCCTTGTGTTCGAGGATCCGCCGTCGCTGGGGGGGGGGTGTTTTCGGATTCGCAGGAGACCAGAAAAAGATTTTTGGATCGAAGCCGTTTCGATAACTCGGTTTTATTGACCGCTTCCAGTGTTCCTCGGACCGACTCCCCCGTGGGGCCGGTGGCCACATAGCTAAATTTCGGCATTTAGTCCTCCATCGTACAGACCCGCATCATTTCTTCCGCCGACGTAAGGCCTGCAAAAACAGCGCGAGCTCCCTCTTCAAAGAGGGTCCGCATCCCCTGGGCGCGCGCGGCTGTCTTAATTTCTTCCAGTGAGGTTTTAGGGTCCGCCGCCATTTCGCGCAGGGATTGGCTCATCCAGAAAATCTCAAAAAGTCCTTGCCGGCCCTTGTAGCCGGACTGGTTGCAGGCCTGACAACCCTTGGCCTGAAACAGTGTTGTGGGGCCGCCGGGTTCGGCTGCCTTCACGAGCTTCTCCATCATGGACGGCGGCGGATCGAACGGTTCCTTGCAGTTCGGACACAACACACGGATCAGACGTTGAGCAATCACCAGAAGGACGGAAGCACTGATTAAAAAGGGTTCGACCCGCATGTATCGTAGCCGGGTAATGGCGCTGGAGGCATCATTCGTGTGAAGGGTCGACAGCACGAGGTGGCCGGTCAGGGCGGCTTGAATGGCGATTTCCGCTGTTTCCAGGTCGCGGATTTCTCCCACCATGATCACGTCCGGATCTTGTCTCAAAATGGATCGTAACCCTTTGGCAAACGTCAGCCCGGATTTGATATTCACTTGGACCTGATTAATTCCGGGCAGCTGGTATTCCACCGGGTCTTCGAGCGTCACGATATTGCGTTCAGAGGAATTCAAGAGCGTCAATCCGGTGTAAAGCGTCGTTGATTTTCCGCTCCCTGTCGGCCCGGTCACCAGAATAATCCCATTCGGGTGTTCCATGGCCCCTTTGAAAAGGGATTCGGAGCGTTGATTGAATCCCAGTTTGATCAGCTCAAATTGCATGGTGCCTTTGTCGAGAATACGGATCACCGTTTTCTCGCCATGAATCGTGGGCAGCGTTGAAATACGGAGGTCGATCGGACGATCAACGACTTCCGTTAAAACGCGGCCATCCTGGGGTTGCCGGACTTCGGTAATGTCCAGATTGGCCATGACTTTGATGCGGGAAATGACGGCCGCTTCGAACTCTTTCGGCATGGTCATGATGGGATGAAGGACGCCGTCAATCCGAAAACGGACTTCGGTATGGTCCACCGACGGTTCAATATGAATATCGCTGGCTTTCTTCTCAATGGCCTGCAGGAAGATCGCGTCCACGAGTTGGACGATGGGCATGTCTTCGCTGCTTCGCTGGATGTCCCGCTGGATGACGTCCATTTGGGACATCTTCTGCTCCGGCAAGCGTTGCCGGAGGTCATCCATGATCTTGTTGAAATTCGCTTCCGGCGGTCTTCGCGCCGGCGTGGCCGGCGCCGGCCGGGGTGTTTTGCTGTAGTTGCTTTCCGGCTGCTTCCGCGAAGCTGCGGCGGGCCACGCGGGTTTCGTGGTGTTGGGGCTCGTCGGTTTTTTCGAACCCGGCGGCGCCGTTCGGCCCGGCGCCGAGAAAGACGTAGGCGGGGGCATCGACGACGGCGAATATTCAATCACCAGACCCGAATTGGGAGACGTGGCCGGTGGTTCGGGGGGGGGCTGCGTCATCGGGCGGATGGAACTTTCAAACCCGCCGTAAAGCTTGTTGATGGTGTCGAAAATGGTCGAGCGCATGCAGACGACTGGATCAATCCGGCCGCCGGTGGTCCTGGCCAGCGTATCGATCACAAACACATCTGTTGGATTGACCATCGCTACCGTGGCGACGCCGTCAATTTTGAAGAGGGGAACCACCTGAAGCCGGCGAGCCAACTCTTCGGGAATGATATTGGCGGATTCGCCCGTATAGAGTCCTTCCAGACTCGTAAAATACGGCACCTTGATCTTGATGCCGATCCCCTTCATGATTTTTTCTTCAGTGGTGAACTTTAAATCGATCAACCGTTTGGGCAGGTCTTTTTCGGACCCTTTGGCCGCGGTCAGGGCCTGATTGAGTTGGGCCTGTGAAATCACGCCGACCTCGACGAGAATTTCACCGAGTTTTGACGGCGTCATATTCGGAACAGGATTGGGGGCGCTCATGCGGCAGACCCTCCCTTGCCGTCTGACGGGTTCCCCTGCGCGTCGCCGCAGGACGTGTTTAAATTGTCAAGAAAGTCTTTAATCCGGCTTCCCAGTTCCACGGGTTCAAAGGGTTTGATGATGTAATCAATGGCCCCGGCGTCCATTGCGGCACGAATGTGTCCCTGCGCTTCCTTACCTGAAACAACGATGACGGGAATGAATTGGCAGGATTCGATTTGTTTGATTTCTCGAAGAACGCTCAACCCGTCTTTGTCGGGGAGCATCAAATCCAGCAAGATCAGGGTTGGTTTTTCGCGTTGAGCGATCTGAAGGGCTTCCACGCCGCTGGCGGTGGTGAAAATGGTCTGAATGCCCTGCTGGTGCAGCAGAAACTGGAAGATCCGAACCATCGCCGGATCGTCTTCGCAAACGAGAACAGTTCCTTTTGGGTTCACGATCATGGCGTCCCCACCTAGTCCTGAAAAATTAGAGCCAGACGCTCAATTTTATCGCAGATGGATCGTTTGACACGGTCATCCGCCGAAAGCGTGTGTTTTTCAAGTCGCTGCATAATTTGTTCCAAGGCCTTGCTGATCTGCGAGACATTGTGGTACCCGTAGGTCCGACCGGAACCTCGAAGCTGGTGAGACATACGCCTCAGTTCCTGCCGCGCCGTCCCCCCTGCTGAAATTTCGTTCCATCGGCGGCAGGTGTCTCGCATGGCTTCGATCATCCGCCGAGCATCCTCTTTATAGAGATCCAAAAGTTCGCTCATGTCCAATGCGGGTTCTGACACGCTAAACTCCTTCATAATGCGAGCATTCTTGACCTATGTAACAGAAGATCTCGTTTGAAGCAACCTTTTTTATAAACGTGCCAGTCTTCATTTTTTAATTAACGGGGCCTGAACCCGCGAAAGCGCTTCATTAATTTGATCGACAATTTTAAACGGGTCAAATGGTTTCACGATATAACCGGCCGCTCCCAGGGCCATCGCGCGGGCCACCGCCGCGGGTTGGGGTTGTGCGGTTAAAAAGATAACAGGGATATGGCGAGTTTCTTCGTTGGCTTTGGCCCGTCTGCAAATCTCGAAACCGTCGATGCCCGGCAACATTAAATCCAACATGATAATGTCGGGTTTGTGTTCCAGGATGCGCGCGATCCCTTCGTTCCCGTCAGAAGCCACCAGAACCTGGCAGTGGGCTATTTTCGTCAGCACCAACTCCAGCACCATCTGAATAGAACGATCGTCTTCAACAACCAGTATTTTCAATCCCCCTCCAATTCGGTTCAAGTTTAAGCGTCCGGTGTAACGGGCGAGTTATTGCGGTGTAAATTAATTGTAAAAAGGTCTTAAAAATCAGCTCGAAATTAACGGGTCATCTTTTCCTTTGTGCGGCGGGCTATAACGTCGCGTTCATTTTTATTTTGCTAGCGGCCAGGAATATGCTGAAATGTATAACCATTTTTTAGGAGATTCTTATGCGCTACCCTATTTTCGCGACGCTGACTTTGGTTGTAGTCCCTGCCTGGTTGTGGGCTGGCGATATCCAGCGCCCCCTCACCCGCGCCGATGCCGCCCCCAGCCAGGATTCCCTGACGCTGGCCTTTCCCGGCGTCAAAGGGCCCGTTCCCTACCTGAAATTTGGAAAATTTGAAAACCTGGGCACGCCCCGTTACCGTTATCTCATCACCGATTTCAAGAAACTGGCCAGTGTTGTTGGGGAGGGGATTTATCCCAACACCAGTGCGCTGCAGGACCCACGCTACAAGACGCTCTTGCAGGAAGGCCGCCTGAAAGGAAATCATTGGAATTTTGTCGATACCCCCAATGCGGCACTCAATTTTTATAAATGGGTCTCTACGGCTGAAGATCCCGGGGTGAAACAATTCTATACGTCCATTATGCTGGAACGCCTCGGGTTGACCGAGGAGGCGATTAAAGGGTATTACGCGGTGGCCGTTCATTTCCCGAAAACCATTTCCTACACGTATTTCAACACCCCCTGGTACGTCGGCTGCGCCTCGTTGGACCGGCTGGAACAGCTTCTGCGACGCCATCCCCAGTTCGACATGCGCTGGACCGGCGGCGGGGTCACCGTCCAGAATAAATTTGATACGTTGACCTCCAATGACAAGTTCAGCGCCGATCCAGGTCAGCTGGTGCCGGTCCGGAAGTGGAAAGACCCCTCGGTAAAGAATATTTCCAAACTGGCGGTGATCAAAACCGTGGGCGGTCCGCGGACCCAGTTGAGACAATATGCCAACCATCACTGGCAGTTTTTCGTCGACGGGAAACCGTTTGTCATTCGGGGGATCACCTATTCCCTTACGCCGGTGGGGCTTAGCCCAGACTTCGGGACCTGGGATGTGTCGAAGGATTGGCAGTTGATTGACACCAACCATAACGGTCTAAATGATGGTTTCTTTGAGTCCTATATCGATAAAAATGGAAACGGCCAGCAGGACCTGGACGAACCCGCGATCGGGGATGCCCAGCTGCTGAAAGATATGGGCGTGAACACCTTGCGTATTTACCACCATATCTACGACAAGGAACTTTTCCGCCGTCTTCACCGGGAATACGGGTTCTATTTCTTGTGCGGCGACCTCCTTGGAGGCTATTCGGTGGGCAGTGGGGCCTCCTGGAAAGAGGGAACCGACTACCGGAACCCCACGCAGCAGCAAACCATGCTCAACGGGGTTCGGCAGATGGTGGAGGAATACAAGGACGAACCCTATATTCTGATGTGGGTGATTGGGAATGAAAATGTCTACGGCGTCGCAAACAACGCCAAGAAGGATCCCGAGGCCTTTTTCGAACTGGTGGACCGTGCTGCCGAACTGATCCATCAGTTGGATCCCACCCGTCCCGTCGCCGTGGCGAACGGGGACATTCTGTTCATGGATATTATGAGAGCCAAATGCCCCCATGTTGATGTCATTGGAGCGAATGTTTACCGCGGAGAACAGGGCTTCGGCCGGAATCTCTTCCGGGATATCCAGAATTTGTTCGATAGGCCGGCTCTTGTCACGGAATACGGCGCGCCTGCCTATGGTGGAGGATTCTCCCAGGCCGAAGCAGAAGCCTACCAGGCGATGTACCTTGGCAACAGCTGGGAAGATCTCGAAGCGCATATGGCGGGCTATGGCGTCGGCAATGCGCTGGGGGGCGTCCTGTTTGAATTCGTCGACGAATGGTGGAAAGCCTGGGGTGATCTGCCCTTAAGAGTCAAGAAGGAAAAAGCAGCGTGGTATGATTCCCGCGCCGCGGGTTATAAAGACCTGCGGCCGGAGAACCATGACCCCCTTCCCCAGTTCGGCGGCCCGTTCCTGGACGGCTGGAGCTATGAAGAATGGTTCGGCATCGTCAGCCTGGGAAATGGCCAAGGCAGTCCCTTCGCGCGCACCCTTCGACCGGCCTATTTCACTTTGAAGGAGATGTGGAATCCTTCCTCCAAATGATCGTGCGCCTTCTTGTTGACAATCAAACAAATCATATGCTTTGATGCGGTCTCCTCGAGCCAGGTTTGCCGTCCGTGTGCAGAGGAAATCTCCGGGTTTATTAACAACTGGGATATCAAAGGAACCCTATGAGCGGATCAACGGCCGTTGAAATTACCCCCCAGGATCGAGTTCCCGTTTCCCAAAAAGTGATCTATGGTGTTGGGTCTCTCGCCAACAATCTGCTGGCGGCTGCCATCGGCTGCATGACCATCGTTCTCAACCTTGGCTTGAAGATGGATCCTGCCAAAATCGGATTGATCATGGCTTTCTCCAAACTGACCGATGCCTGTATCGATCCGGTCATGGGATATATTTCCGACCACTCCTCTTTCAAATGGGGTAGACGCCGGCCTTTCATTTTTGTCGGGGCGCTTTTGGCTGGCACCATCTTCGCGATGATGTGGCAGCTGCCATCCGGCCACAGCCAGAATTTCTATTTTTGGTTCTTTCTGATTGGCACCAATATTTTTTATATGGCTTATACCATCTACGCCGCGCCGTTCATCGGGTTGGGTTATGAGATGACGGCGGATTATCATGAGCGCACACGGATTCAGGCTTACGCCAATGTCATTGGACAGATCGCTTGGATGCTGATCCCCTGGTTCTGGTACATCATGAGTAACAAAGACTATTTCCCGGACAGCGTGACGGGCGCACGCAAGTTGGCGATCGGGGTGGGCGGCACTGTCGCAATCCTGGGAATACTCCCAGCTTTCTTCTGCAAGGAGCCTTTCTATAAGATCGCCGTAAAGGAGGAATCCAAAGACACAAACACATCCTGCAGACTTGTGGAAGGGCTGCTGCATCATGCGACCAGCTTTTTTACGGGTGTCTGGGTCGCCCTGAAGAACGTTCGTTTCTTGAAGCTGGTCTTCGCCACCTTCCTGGTTTTCAACGGATTCCAGATCGTTGCAGGACTGAGTTCTTACACGATCATTTACTACCTATTCGCGGGAGACCAAAACTTCGGAGGTAAGTACATGGGGTGGTTTGGAACGTTTTCCTCCATCTGTACGTTCTGCCTCATCCCGGTTGTTGCATGGGCAGCGACCCGAATTGGAAAAAAGAAGGCATTTATCATATCCACGGTTCTCGCCATCTTGGGCTATGCCATCAAGTGGCCGTGCTATGTCCCCGGGTCCTCCCAGGCAGTAGTCACCGTATCTATCCCGTTAATTTTTACGCACTGGGATCTGACATTTGCGAAAGGAGCCGTGAACTGGATTTTCCTTTCAGCGCCTCTCATAAGTTTTGGTTTTGCTGGACTCTTTACAACCGTCTGCTCCATGATTGCGGATGTTTGTGATCAGGATGAACTGGAGAACGGTCATCGACGTGAGGCGACGTTCGGAGCCATTTACTGGTGGATGGTGAAGCTCGGCATGGCTCTGGCGCTGGCTATTTCAGGCTATCTGCTGAACTTCACCGGATTTAATGTGGAGTTTGGCAGCCAACAAACCCCTTCAACGCTGCTCCTTCTCCGGGTATTCGAGATCGGCGTTACGATTATTGCCTACATCCTGGCTATTGTTGTGATGTCGACTTACGACCTGACACAGGAAAGAGCCTGCGAAATTCGCCGGGAGCTGGAGAAACGACGCGGCAAAACAGCCAGCGTTGCCTGACCGATCTACGGTCCCCGCCATTCTGTCTTCCTGAAGGGCCCCTTGATAAGCAAGGAGTGTGTTTAGGGATTTCCTCTGAAAGGAAAAGGTTTGTACATCCGGAAGGTGTGGCTGGTGGTTATTGGCCTCTTGGTAATAGGGATTCTTCCCGGCTGTGGGAGGAAGAACGATTCCAGCGGGCCGCCGCCGAAGGGCCGGATTCTTCTCTGGCATTGGATGACCGACCGGGAAGAGGTGTTTCAGCGGCTCGCCGATCAGTACCAGAAACAGACTGGGATTCGGGTTACTCTCGAACTTTACGCTCCCTCCGATACCTATGCCTCCAAAGTTCGTGCCTCTGCGCAGACGAACACCCTGCCCGACATTTTCGGAGTGCTGGATCCATCCCCCCGGGACCTGGCCAGCTATATTAATTCCGGGCACATCGCTGATCTGACGTCTGTTTTGGCCGCCGATCATCGGGCTTGGCAGAACACATTTTTCCAGAAGGCGCTGGCATCGGTCCATTTTATCGAGGGGAACTCCTATGGCATAACGCCGGGGATCTATGGTATCCCCATCGATGTCGCGAACATCCAGATTCTCTACAATAAGACCATGTTCCGGCAGGTCGGGCTGAATCCGGAACGCCCGCCGCAAACATGGGATGAATTTATCGCGGCCTGGCACCGGTTGAAGGCCGCGGGCCTTCCGGGATTGGTCAGCGGCTGGGGCGAGCTTTGGATGATTGACTGCTTCGCCAATAGTTATGCGTTCAACCTCATGGGAGAGAGCAAGGTGTTCGACACCTTCCGTGGGAAAGTCCCGTATACTGACCCGGACTGGGTCGCTGTGCTCGGGATCTTTGAAACGATCCGGAAGGAAGGCCTATTGGTGGACGGTGCCGTGACCATGGTCAACAAGACGGCTGAGCAGACTTTTGCCAACGGCAAGGCCGCCTTCGCCCTCAACGGTTCCTGGTCCGTGGATGTGTACCGGGGGATGAATCCCGATCTCTCCTTCGGCGTGATGCTGCCCCCGAGGATGAGCGACCATCATCCGATGCGGATCTGGGGCGGCGCCGGTTCATCATTTATTGTCAATGCCCATTCTCCTCAGAAGGACGAGGCCATCCGGTTCCTTCGGTGGCTGACCGCTGTCGAACAGCAAAACGTGCTGGCGGGAGAAACGCTGAATCTCCCAGCCAACCGCGCCAGCACGGCTCAGTTGCCGCCCGTACTAGGCTCCTTCGCCTCGCGGATGAACCTGGCGACGCAGCCGACGCATTGGCCGGTGTCAGAGAACCCGACGGTCACCGAGGCCTTTGACCGGGGCATCCAATCCATCCTGATCGGCGAAAAGACGCCGGCTCAGGTGGCGGCCGAAGTGGAAAAGCTTCGGCGAGAACAAACAATGCGATGACCTGGAACCGGTTCAGGAATCTGGCCACCACCTACCTCTTTATCCTTCCCGCCCTCCTGTTTTTCGTCGTTTTTTCTATCGTTCCTTTTCTGAAAGTGTTTCAGCTGAGCGTTTTTGAATGGGACGGCATCTCAACGCATATGAGGTTTGTCGGCATGCAGAATTTCACCCAGGCGCTTTTTCATGATTCGTCCTGGTGGGTATCCATGAAAAATGCTGGGTTTATCACCTTGCTGGCGCTGACGGCCCAGAACGGGCTGGCGTTGCTTCTGGCGCTGATCGTGGATCGCGAAATCAAAGGGAAAAATTTCTATCGGGTCGTCTTTTATCTGCCGCCGGTTCTGTCCGGTATTGTGGTGGGTCTGGTGTGGAACTGGATTTTTGACGGTTCCCATGGACTTCTGAACCAGTTGATGAGTCATCTGGGGCTGGTTTGTTGGACGCGCGCCTGGTTGGCGGACCCCACGACAGCCATCTGGGCCGTTGCCCTTATTCATATGTGGAAAGGGTTTGGCTGGGGTTTTGTGATTCTCTTGGTTGGGTTGCAGACCATTCCGCGGGAACTCGGCGAAGCGGCCCGTGTCGATGGTGCCGGCGAGTGGGCCATCTTCTCGCGGATCACGGTTCCGCTGATGTTGCCGGTCTTTTTCCTTGTTTCAATTCTGACGATTCTAGGCACGATGCAGATTTTTGACATTATTATTTCAACGACGAACGGAGGCCCCGGCATCCATACGGAAGTACCGATCACGCGGATTCTGGCCGCCATGGTCAGATCCTTGCGGTTTGGTTATGCCTGCGCGTTGGGTGTTTTATTCGGATTGATCTTACTGGCGGTTTCGATACTCCAGATGCAGCTGTCGAAGTGGTCTTCACGGTTTAGTTAAACGAAGGGACTTCTCCCGTCCATGGTTTATGCAGACTCCTCACGTCAGCCGGTCTCCCGCCCTTCCCAGAGAATTCTATTCTATACGTGGGGGTATCGCCTCAGACGGTGGATGAAATTGTTGCTGGCCCATGCCTTGTGTCTCAGCGTTGCCGCGACGTGCCTTTTCCCTCTGGTGTGGATGCTGTCGTCCAGCCTCAAGACGCAGAGCACCATATTTTCAGACATGCGTTTGTGGGTGCCGAATCCGCAATGGGGAAACTATTATTGGGCCTGGACCAAAGGCCATTTCGGACAATATTTCTTTAACAGTCTCGTGTATGCCATCGTCGTTGTGCTTGGAGTGATCCTGACTTCTTCCCTGGCGGCCTATGCGTTTTCCCGCCTTCGCTTTCCCGGTAAAAACATCCTTTTTATCGTGCTCATCTCGACGATGATGATTCCTATTCCAGGGTCGTTTATCGCTCTCTATGTCCTTTTGGTGAAGCTTCATCTGGCCAATACCCGTCTCGGGTATATCCTGCCGCAGATTAACGGGGGATTAGCGCTAGGGATCTTTCTGATGAAAACGTTTTTTGACAAGCTCCCGCAAGATTTAGAAGATGCCGCCCGCATCGATGGATGCAACATATTCCAGGTGTACTGGCATGTGGCTATGCCCCTGGCGAAACCGGCCATCGCTGTTCTAGTTGTTTTTAACGCGCTGGCGGTGTGGAATGAATATCTGCTGGCCATGCTGGTTCTTTCCGATCGTTCGCTGATGCCTTTGCAGCGCGGGCTGATGGTGTTTCAGGGATCTCATCTTACGCAATACCCGCTCTTGATGGCCGGTATCGCTATTTCGATTGTGCCTATCATGACCCTGTATTTCCTGATGCAGCGGTATATTGTTGCCGGCATTACCGCCGGCGCTCTTAAAATGTAAGTCAAAAGTCCCTTTTTCAACTATTCGACTACAGTCGGGAAGATAGTTAACATAAACGTAACACGGGATGACCTATAATCTTATGTCCATGAAAAAGACTCCTCTTCAGCCAAAGAAGGCCGCAGCGGGGATTTTAATTCCGCTATTGGTTGTTCTCTCCGCTCCGGCCGGGTCGCAGAAACACAACGATGCACCGCCCGCCTTTCAACTCTTTGATAAGGGGACCGAACTCATCGTCAACTATGAAAAATACGGTGACTTTTCAAAGGTTGGACAGCATCAATATCGATATATTGTCAAAGACATAGCAGGACTCCGGAAAGCGGTTGGAGAAGGGGTGTACCCCAATGGGGCCAGCCTCCAGAAAGATCCCAGCTATCAAAAGATGAAGCGTGGCAAGCAGCTCGAGGGAAACGTCTGGGATTATTTGAATTCAGATAATCCTCAGGCGAGTTTTTTTAAATGGGCGTCGGCCTATGATCAACCCGTAGGCTTGCGCCAATTTTATATCGCTCAAATACTTGAAAAAGCAGGGCTGTATGCGCAGGCGATCAAGGCGTATCAGGCGGTGGTGATCCATTTTCCGAAGTCATCCAGCATGACCTCCTGGAAGACCCCCTGGTATGTCGGCCCGGCCGCGTTGGATAGCATCGCTTTTTTAACGCGCAAACATCCCGAACTGAGAATGCGTCTGGACGACGGCCGCCTTCGGATTGCCAACCATTACGACAACAACCAGTTCAATGATATATATGAGATTAATCCCGGCCGTATCGTCCCGGCCAAATCGCGAAAACCTCCCAAGCGGATAAAATTAAACCCCCAATCGCTGAAAGCGAAATTAGGGGGAGGGAAGGTCCGGCTGGTTCAATACGATAACCTGCATTGGCAGCTTCTCGTGGATGATCAACCCTATTTGTTGCGCGCCATATCCTACAACGCCACGCCCATAGGGAAATCACCTGATGATGAGTCGCTGGTCCTCCATCGCGATTGGATGCTGGCGGATGATAACCAAAACGGAAAAACGGACGGGGCGTATGATTCCTGGGTGGATATGAATCGAAACGATCAACAGGATAAAGACGAACCGGTCATCGGGGACTTTCAACTCCTGAAAGAAATGGGCGTGAACACGCTTCGTCTTTATCATCATGGTTACAACAAGGCGCTGTTGCTGGACCTTTATCAGACGTACGGAATTCGAGTCATCCTGGGGGATTATCTCGGCGCTTACACCATTGGTTCCGACGCTGAATGGTCGGCCGGGACGGATTACAGTGATCCGGAGCAGAAAGGAAAAATGTTGGATTCCGTTCGCTCGATGGTCGAGCTCTATAAAGATGAGCCATATGTGCTCTTTTGGGTGCTCGGCAACGAAAACAACTATGGCAACGCGAACAACGCCCGGCAGAACCCGAAGGCTTATTATGAGCTTGTGAATCAGGCCGCCCAGTTGATCAAATCCATCGATAAAGATCATCCGGTGGCGATTTGCAACGGGGATGTTTCGTTTTTTGACCAGGTGATCAAATACTGTCCAGATATCGACATTTATGGCATTAATGCCTATCGCGGGTCCCATGGATTGGGCGACAGTTTCTGGCAGGATGCGGCGGAGAATTGGGGAAAACCCGTTTTTGTCAGCGAGTTTGGCTGTCCCGCCTATCATCATCGAAAATCGCTGCTGGAAACGGAAGAATTGCAGGCGGAATATTTGCGGAATAATTGGGACGATATCGAATATAATACTGCAGGCGGTCCCGGCGCCGGCAATGCGATCGGCGGGGTGCTTTTTGAATGGCTCGATGAATGGTGGAAAGCCGGTCCCTCCTCGAATGCCTTGGTGCATGATACGGTCGGCCAATTCAACGGACCCTTCCCAGATGGCTGGAGTTATGAGGAATGGTTTGGCGTGGCCGGGCAGGGCAACGGGAAAAACACTCCGTATGAACGCCAATTAAGAAAAGCCTATTTTGTCTTTAAAGACGAATTGTGGAATCCAAAGGAATTAGCAAAGAGAGGCCAGCCGCAATGAGATCCTGCTGGAAAAACGCTCTCCTCATCTCTTGTTTCTTATCCGTTCTTCCGGTGCAGGGTTGGACCACCACCGCGGAGTCGTATTATCCACCTTGGGTCAGCGAGTTGGGTTGGGCCAACAACAATTTATTCAGCCGTCCGACCGGTTCGCTGGCCTGGCTCGAAGACAGCTATTTGCCCTGGTGGCAGACCCGCACGGCCCATCCCATCATGGACTATGATGCGTCTAAACTTCCTGTCGGCGAAGTCCGTTTGGATTCCGCTCTGGACGCAGAAGTCACGTTCCATCGGTTGCTCCCAGGCTGGACCAAGCAAACCTCTCCCACCGGCATTAACAACGTCTACACTTTCACGCCTTCCAGTCGGAATCAGGAAGATCAGACCGCCCGGGCAGGGCAGAACGCTTTTTTTGATCTGGGAGTTCATCCCATTCCAACGATCTCGGCGGACATCGGCGCCGAGTTAATCGGCAACTATGACCAGCGGTATTGGTTCCCGCTTAATGACGAACATCGTCTGTTTAAGGACGGCCATCACGCTAAAATCGTGCGGGCGCAAGTCCAATACGATGACAAGACGTTCATGTTGCGGGGTTTTGATGGAGTGCCTGTTTGGGGATGGGTCGCTCAGAACGACTTGTTTAATCTTCTGCCAACGGCGGGGGACACGGAATACTTCCGTCGTGTCTCCGGTTCGGCGGTGCCGCGCGGGGGTGAGATGCGCTACAAATCACCCTTCGGCACCTTCCGTGCCCTGGGAGGGACGGAAATCCGTTGGGGGTTTGGCTCCAGCGCTTTTGCCAAGTATGACGCGCCTGTTTTTGGAGCGCTTGAGCAAAGCCTCGTCTACCGGAACGAAAATGTCCCTTTAGGTCTTGAATCCACCGATGAACGCCGATGGGCGATGTCTTACAACGCCAGTTATGCTTTTTCGGAACGGGTGCTGGGGCATGCCGGGTTGCTCTATCAGCCCTTTCGACTGGACCGTCTCTACCAGGATGTCGACGGTTCCAACCGCGTGACAGAGGCCCGCACGAAAAGCGGCGATGCGCTTGGAGGCGCGGTGCGTACCGAAATCCATCCGACCCGACTTCTTGATCTCGTGGGGATGGGGTATCTGTATGAGGGACCGGTCGCCGGCAATAAACAACAGGTGGATGTGGACGCGACAAAGACGGTTTGGACCGATTGGACTCTTTCCGGCGCGTATGAATATCACCAGCCGGTTAAAGGTCCCGTGCCTTTCCTGTATGAAGGAACGACATCCAATCCAGGGGCTTTGGTCGCCATTCCAAGAGGCCCGGATGATCCGTTCGGGGTTCAGTGGGACAACCGGAAAGCGCATATCGGCAGCCTGACCCTCGTCTATGACCCCACGCCCGGTTCACCGTTTTTCAGATTTACACGCAATGTGCTGGAAGATTGGAATGTCAATCCGAACGAAGACGCTCCTCTGGCGGCGGCTGTCCAGTACCGGGTGACCCATTACCCCACCAATACGGACCGTATTTATCTTTATAACGAAGACCGCACCCTGGTCTGGGATTTTCTCGCCGAGCCGGGAGCCTTCGCCACGGAACACCCGTTCCAATCAGCCACGGGTTTGGTCCGCTGCCGAATAAATCACTGGCGCGTAACCGCTGATCTTTCCGGCGGTGAAGCGCTGGCGGGTTTGCCGCGTGTTTATTCGTCGACAACGACGTATTATAAGCCCTCCTCGCTCTATCTCTCGGCGGGTTTAGCCGTGGACAATGGTTGGATGAAGATGTTTGCGCGGTACGGGAGGGATCAGTGGGGGCCGGTCGATTACCATACCCAGTTCGGATGGCAGTATCATCACATTTACCAGGCCGGACTCTCGGTTGTGTTTTTAAGGGATGCCGAAGCGGGATTCCGTTACATCGGAACCCGAATGGATAATTACATCGGTTCCGATACCGGCGCCTTTAATGAATACCAGTTCTTCCTGACGTATCACTTTACGCTGGCCCATAATTTCGGGGACAAATTGTCGGGGTTTGGCAAACCGTTGCCGTCCTCTTTGCCGGAAGCGTCTGTGGATGTGAGCGATGCTCAATTTAGTCCGGATGGCAGCGGATCAGTTCGCACCGTGGTCTTGCAACCCAAGGCTTCCGCATCGGGCGGTATCTTGAGTTGGCAGCTCTTTGTTCGCGATGCGGAGGGGAAAAACGTGCGGCGATGGCAGGGCAGCGGATCCCCGACGGCTTTCATCCGATGGGATGGGTTCGATTCTGAGGGCCAAATGGTCCCTGCCGGGGCCTATCACGTGACGTTGGTCGCTGTTGATTTGTACGGCAATGAGAGCACGTCTCCGGCGCAACCCGTGACCGTTGTCTCAGGGGGAGCCCCTAAGGCTGAGGGCCCTGTTGCGGTACCGGAAGCGCCTGTTGTTTCAGCACCCCCGGCTGAGCCGGCCGTTCCCTCAGAGGCTTATACGGTCAAAACCACGGTCGAAGGACTCAAAGTTACGTTGAGTTCATTTATCCTCTTTGATGTCAACCGAGCGGAGTTAAAAGACGCGGCCAAGAACAGCCTGGATCAAGTCATGGATTTATTGAAAGCGTATCCGACCAATGTGCTGCGGATTTCCGGTTATACGGATAGCGTTGGATCCGTGGCCCATAATCAAGTGCTCTCGGAACGCCGGGCCCGGTCAGTTGCCGATTACCTCATCGGCGAAGGGGGAATTGCCAAGTCCCGCATTGAAATCGTGGGATATGGGAAGAAACGCCCTGTCGCCAGCAACGCCACCGAAGAAGGCCGGCTCCAGAACCGTCGGGTTGAGATTGATATTTTGAAGTAAAGAACGTCGTTTGTGCTGTTAATAAAATAAAAGGAGAATCAGATGAAAATACTATCAGGGCTAGTACTGGCGTTCGTTCTCGGACTGGTCGCAACCGGTTCTGCGGCCGGCAATAAAACTGCCGCAAAGACTACGACGCCTCCCAAAGACGTTTTTTATGTCTATCAAGATCGG
>JBAZWU010000015.1 GCA_041660185.1 Elusimicrobiota bacterium
CGACCAGTCGCACCGCCTCTTGTTTGAATTCCAGTGTGTAGCGTGCCCGTGTCGCTTTCGTCATGTCGTTCTCCTTGCGTGGATTGAATCACACGTCAAGGGATACGTTTTTCGTGGGCAAGGTCAAGGCATTCGACGAAACAAATGCTGAGCTTATTGCCCAAGCAGAGCAAGAGAAGCTGGAGGTAGCGCGAGACACTCCGTTCAAGGCCGCTTATGACCGATTTCTGGGAGAATTGCGGACCTATAGGGATCAGCTCCCAGAACAGTTAATGGCCGGCCTCAATGACGCCGCCAAGGATCTTTACAACGCATTCAATCGCAATGACCGTGATGAAGACAAGCTTGCGGCATTGCATCTCCCATTGGCTGGTGATGGGAAGATTGAGATCAGCTTCCGCGGCAATCCAGCCGCTCGCGTCGATGCGCTCCATGTCCTCAGCGAAGGCCATGTCCGCTGTCTGGGATTGGCAATCCTCATGGCCAAGGCAAAGAGCATAGAGTGCCCGGTCATAGTCTTCGATGACGCCATCAATGCGATCGACCACGACCATCGAGGAGGCATCAGAGAGGCAATTTTTGACAGCGATCAATTCGCTCAAACCCAGCTGATCGTCACATGCCACAGCAACGAATTCATCAAGGATATCCAGCAGCACCTCCCCGCTCAGCGACGCGGTGCATGCCAGGTCTACTTGTTCCGTCACCACGACGGCAACTATCAACCAAGAGTGACCGGCAACATCCCTAGCGCGAACTACATCGCCAAGGCCAGATCCGCGAGGGAAGCGCTGAATGATAGGGAGGCCTTGGCAGCTTCTCGCCAAGCCCTCGAAATGCTGTCTGAGAAGACATGGCGTTGGCTGGGAAGCCACGATCAGGGCGTCTTAAATCTCCTGCTCGCTGGCGTCGGCGCTGAGCCCGCTCTGAGGAATCTTTGCGAAGCGCTGGTCAAGAAGTTGCGCGATGCACAAACCTTCAACCACGCCAACAAAGATCCCCTCTTGACAGCCTACGGCCGAGTTCTAGGAATCCCTGTCAACAACCTTGTGTGGACCTACCTCAACAAAGGTACTCATGAAGAGGCTGAACGCGATGATTTTGATGGCGAGCTCGTCGAATCCGTGGTCCAAACGCTAGAAGAACTTGACCGTCTCGATCTACGGTTTGGTCGGTAGCGAGTCGCTTTTTGTGTCGCGCGCTGCCCCGACGCCCCCACCGTTGAATAGCGCGACGATTTGCAGTGCAGTGCCCCATGAGAAGCAGCGCGTCCGGTTCGGAATTATCGTCCGTCGAAATACATTCGTTCAAGGGGTAGAACCCTCTACGCAGAAAAAGGAATAAGCCGAGAGATTTGTTCGCCATCCGCGCAACCGGCCCATATAACGTCGCTCGTGCCAGCGATGACAAAAACATGTTGCGCCACGCTGGTTCCAAAGATCTCCCCCCATGCTCTGTGATCGGTCGGAGACGGATTAGGTATTGCTTCTGGATGTGTATGCCACTCACCGAGATAGTCGGTGGTGTGCCCCGATTCTTTCCACATGCGCAGAGCCTGGGCCTGATGGTCGGGATCTTTGCGAACGAACGACACGCGCGTGGCCCTGTCCTGGGGCCCTGGTTTAGTCGCGTGGGTGATGTGCAAGTGCAGCCCGCGCCGGTAGCCGAGCAAGATGCCGCCTGACTCTGGCAGTTGAGAGGTCAGCTGCCGATGGTGAGCAATCACCGCAAGCACAGTGGACTCAAAAAGAACCAAACCATCCGCAACCAAGGGATTCTTGAACACGAGGCAAGCTGGCTCAGGAACTCGCTTTGCCGATGCATGTTTCGCCATCATCCAGCCTTGTTCGAGTTCGATGATGAACCGCAAGCTGAGCACGTATCGAGCCGCTTTGGGTCCTGGCTTTTCACTGGGTGAACATCAGCGCCGGGACGCACAAGAACACGCAACCGTGGAGACACTTGATCTCGCAACCAGTCAGCAATCGCATCTGTTGCAAGCGCAGCGGCGTGCATAGGAGCAGAGACTGCGTAAGGGGTTAATGCGTGGCAACCTTTCATGATCCAGGTCGGAGAATTGCTTTTCTCGATCGGGAACCGTTCTACGCGCCGGCCCTGTGCATCGGTATAGCGAAGGCAATGAAAACAGGCCCCTTTTTCAGCATCAACCCAGAACGACTGAACCGCGCCGCCCGTGCCCGAAATGCGAACGTAGAGAACCGGGCATGCCGATTTTCGTTGAGCCATGTGCTTGGCGTTGATAGCCTCGCTCACCGCCTCTTCGCCGGTGGCATCAATGAGTAAATCTCCCTTGAACAGATCGCGCATTGCCAAGGCATTGCCCCAGATGCCGTCCACCTTTGCCAGGGGGAAAGTGCGATGCAGCTCCTCTTTCATCGCGGTGGGTTTGTCTTTCAACAAGGACGGATAACCGAGGGCATGCCTGCCAAGGTTTTCAGAGCTCATCGAATCAGGATCAATGATCCGAAGGTGTCCACGCTTACCCTGCCCCGCCCCCAAGCGAACCAAGGCCTCGGCCAGATGACTGCCGATCGCGCCGCAGCCAATGACGGTGATGCGCTTGTTCGTAAGATCATCGAAATCAAGGTTCCTAGAATGGATGAACTCTGCACTCCAATCTACAACGGCAAGCCGAACGATGCACCGCCCTTTACCGCTGGAATGCATCTGCTGGCGATAGACCGATGGCTTTCTATGACCCGCTTTTCGCACCAGCGCATTGCCCAGTGGAATCTCAATCCCCAGCCACCCGGCTGGACTCTTGATCATCAGATAGAGGAAAGGCCATTTCAGATAGCCCCGATCGTGCCCCAATCGATGCTGAAAATCCCCGGAGAGATCTTTGTCCCAAGCTTTGAGCCACGTGAATAAGGATTGCAGGTCAGTGGGAAAAGACTCGCTCATCGGTGGCCATTTGGTCGTGCGAAGAACCCAGGCGAAACCGTTGCCATAGTCACGTAAAGATTCACCCACCGCCTCCGCAATCGCGGCAAGCTCATCGGGTTTATCGCCAAAGATGAAATAGCCTTCGCCAAGCGCTGCCACATTGGAGTTGGCACTCTCTTCCGAAAGCCCTGCCTTTATCACAACCCAAGGCGCCGGCAGCTGTCCTACCGACCACTGCGCAAGGTATTCGCGCGTCAACTCGTCTCGTCGGTACTCGGGGTCGAGTGCAAGACTGTCCAATACCTCGGTTGCTTGGGCCACGCACTGTGCCACCGCAACGACGGGATCGAAGCGGTTGAGAACAACGGCTCCATGCGTGTAATAGCAAAGCCCATTGCGGGCGGTCAGATGAGCTTGCACGCCTTCAAGCGATGCAGGCCGTTCGAGCAGGCGGATGGTCGGATAGGAAACAAAGTCCCAGTCCGAGATGCCTAACTCGACCTTGATGGCGCCTTGCTTGCAAGGAAGTGTGCCACGAAACCAGAGGACACCACGCCTGCGTTTGAAGTAGGAAAATCCATGCGCCACCAGGTGGCGCATGACCTGTTCTTCCGCTGACACTTGCGCCACAGACTATCCCGCATATGTGTTGTTGACGACGGGTGGCACCACGACCCTAGCGGGCGTTTCTCGTACCTGATCCGCTGGTGAGTCGTTCTCAACATCAGCTTCGCGGTTCGGGATGCGCGGACCCAACTGGCCACGCAACGCGACAATCACAGCACTTTTTTGTTGAAGGACATTGAACAGCGCCCCTTGCAGGTTGGTGCTGAGCTGGGTGGCGCGCTGTTGCGCTTCCAGCCGTCCCATCGCATCAAGCCGATTGAAATTGTGCTCGTCGTCGATGCCTGCTTCGAAAAAATCGTTGGCAAGACCGGCAGGAAGGAATCCGGCGACGTGAGCCAATGCCTTGTCGTCGCGCCCAGGCTGTTTGTCGAAATGACGGCACGCCAGCAGCATCAAGAGCACAGAGCTGGGACCACCTTTGGCCCACTGGTGATCCCGCCATGCTTTGAGGTAGCGCCACACGCGTTGGAGCTGCTCACCATGTACTTTAAGTTGGTCCCGGAACCAGCCTGCAATGTGTTCCGCATCGGAAGGCTCCCAGACACCTTTGCGGGTTGCGACCATCATGCCTTCGAAGTCGTCCCATTCCTGCTCGATTTGGATTTCGGCGGCTTCATTCAAACGTTCCATGGACAAGGTGACCGAATCCATGGCCACTGCCTTCTCAGTTCGCTCGATCTCTCGATCGGAGACCCTGGCAAACTGATCAGCAGGTGCGGCATAGAGGGCGACGTCTACGTGCGCTCCCTTGCCAACGTGGACTCGAATGCAGTGATCTTTGTCCTTCTTACCAAGCTGCCAACCTTCCCGCACGCATAGTTCGCGCAACAAAGATTCGACCAAGTCAAAGTAGGCCCGGGCCGCCACTCTCGGTGTGCCAGTCTCTTCCCACGCTTCTACTGGCAGATAAACACCATAGTCCCAGTCCATTTCCTGGGGTGGTGCTTGATCCGGCTGGATGCATGCCCGGTAGGCCCAGGAACCCTGCGTGCGAAAACGTGGGGAGACGGTCTTTTCCATGCCCAGCGCTGTCTTGCTGGCCGCTTGGATGCCTACCCGCAGATGGTCGCGAATCTTATTCTTGGCTGCTCGCAACCCAGCCTCTTGCTCGGCGAGGGGCACAATCGCCTGATAGAAAGCGGACTCGCCATGCAACAGTTTGTGGAACTTACGCATGGTCTGTCTCCTGATGATTTGCGGCGGCGCCATGGAAAAACACGGGTTGGGAAGCGGTATAAGTCATCATGTTTTTGAACTGAGGGTCGCTGAGTAGAACCTTCGACCGTTGCATTGCCCTGCCCAGCAGTATTTGGCGCGCGGCATCATCGGTCTTGTCCAAATCAACCGATCGAGCCGACTGATCGGTCAGCGTGTCATCAATGTGCATGTAGCGCTTCTCCGACAGGCGTTGGCGCAACATGTAATGGGTCAGCGTCTCATTAGCCGAGATTGCCAAACCAAAAAGCCGTCCGGGCATGCCAATCGGATTTCCGCCGCCCCAGTCCAGCGCTCCTCCGTCGCTGTTTCCACCCGCATTGACGGTGTATTTGCTCGACATGGTGCCGATAGACATCAAACGGACCTCAGCGGCAGGCACTCCAAGGAAATGTTCCATCTCGTGCAGGGCGATCAGGCCTGGCGCATTAACGATCAGGCCTCCATCCACATACTGCGTGTTGTCGAACGTGTGTCGAGGAAAATAGCTGGGCGCCGCGCTCGTTGCCAAAGCGACATCCACAAGAGACTTCCTGTGATCGGTCCGAAAGTCCCTGTGGTGCGCGGTTTTAAACATCACTGGATCGCCGGTGGTGTAGCTGATCGAGGGGATCAGCACCGGATGCTGACAATCGCCCAGGGTCCGAGAACCGAAGACGTCCTCGCTTCGCAGCAGTCTGGCCAACCCATCGGACGAATACTTGGATTTAAAGAGGCCCTTTGCTCGCCGCTTGAAGATTGCCGATCCATGCTGTTCGAAAAGATTGACCAGCATGGCTGCGGGCAACTCGCAGGCGAGCCCAAGCGCCAAAATCCCGCCGATGGACGTACCGGCTAAGAGATCGAAATGCTGGGCCACTGGGTGCCCGATATCTTCCTCGATGCAGGCAAGAATCTTGGCCGTGTAGAGGCCGCGGTAGCCTCCACCGGATAGCGCCAGGATTTGGCCCTGGCAAGCGTCAGTCCGATCATCCATGCATCCACCCTGTGCGTCGCGTCGCGACACTGCCCACCTGTGTGCGGACGGTGGATCACCCACCGTATGAATCAGCTCGGGGCATGTTAAGAACAAATCAAGGGGCTCGTCCAAAGCATCTCCGAATGAGCTATTGACCCAAATCAGCAGAGTAGCGATGCGGTAATCCCCACGCTCGGCTGCTGACTCGTAGGTTTGAGAGCGGCCCAAGCGCAGGGCGAACTTGGTCTGGTTCAAGCCCGTTGGCTGCCGCGTCGCCCGCAAAGGGATCGCCAGTAGACGGGCATGTGGTGCGGCTGGCCAGCAGTCTCGCTCAGCAAAGAAGGCTATGGGCCGCCGACCGGCGCCTGCAGGGTGTGGCACGGTGGGCGCGGCATTGACGCCATCGCACCGAGATGTTCACATGAGCTGTGCTAACGTCTCATTTGAGACTTGGAGGAGAGTAGCCGTGACCGACACAACTCGCAGCAACATCGGCGTCCGCAAAGGCAAACACAAGCCAGCAGTTCAATTGCCGCGGATAAAGAGCGGCAAGGTGACTATGGGATCCGATTTCATCGGTACAGGGCTTATCTTCGCCGGCGGCGGGGCGCAAGCACCGGCCCACACGGGACAGCGCGCGCCCAAGAAGCATCTGCACTACCGTGCGCTGTTTGAAAGCTCGCCCGGCTTTCGCGTTGAGGTCGTTAAAACTGGCGTGTCGCCACGGGTCTTCCAAACACTCGCACACGATATGAATGTCGACCAGAACGCCGTGTTCCAGCTGTTGGGCGTTCCCCGTGCGACCGTCAACCGAAAGCTGAAAGCAGGCAAGCCATTAGACGTGTCGTCAAGTGAACGGGCTCTCGGACTGGTGCGTTTGGTTGGTCAGGTGAAGCAGATGGTCGAGGAAAGCGGAAACGCCGACGGCTTCGATGCGCCTACTTGGGTTGGTCAGTGGCTTGACCGGCCACTGCCCGCCCTAGGCGGGAAGACACCTGGTGAGTTCATGGATACAACGCCCGGACAGGAGCTAGTTTCCCATCTACTGGCGCAGGCTCAGTCGGGCGCCTATGCATGAGTGTCTTCCTCTGGCGAATTGGCACAGACACCCCTGACTACACCGCCGACGACGTGTCCGGTGCCGGCGCCGAGAAGACCGGTGGGCGGTGGAATCGGATCGGCAACCCCGTGCTGTACACGTCGCCAAGCATCGCGTTGGCATGCCTCGAAACCGTCGTTCACCTCGGTGTCTCTGCCCTGCCCTTAAATCGCTTTCTGGTTAGACTTGAAGTGCCTGATCCCGTCTGGGCAAAACGAATGATCCTCAGCCCAGCACCCGTCGGCTGGGAGGCCGAGCCCGCCGGCGCGGTGTCGCTCGATGCCGGCGATCACTGGCTGGCAAGCCGGGACTCCGCGTTGCTCCTGGTTCCGTCGGTGATCGTGCCCGAAGAGTTCAACGTGCTAGTGAACCCGGCTCACCCTGACAGCGCGACGCTGATCGTCTCGAAGATGCGCCAGTTCCGGTACGACGCTCGCCTCGCGCGGCCCTGATCTAGGCGGCGCCGATGATGCAAGACACCAGCCACCCGCCCACCTTCGCCCAATCAACTGGTCAGCTGCGGCGAAACTGACCATGACCGGCGGCTGCGCTGCCCCAACGGTATACGGATGAGTTCAAGGTCGAGGGGGCCGGCAGGTGAAGGATCAATCTTCATGCAGATTAGCAGTGTTCATTGAGACCGCCTCTTGAAAGCACCCAGGGTTCCACCCCATCGAAGAGCGTGACTCTCGTCGCAATGACGAGTTATGGAGAAGCCGAATGACCAAAAAGTTTACGGTTCGAGTGGAGCTACATGGTGCCGATAAAGACGGTGACGATTACGACCGTCTTCACGACGAAATGGAAAAAAAAGAGTTCAAAAAGACTCTGTACTACTCCGACTCGAAGAAGAGGTTTGCTCTCCCTACAGCCGAATACCGATACTTCTCTGAGACCGAAACCAACGAACAGGTGGTGAGCAAGGCGTATGAAATCGCCAACCGGGTGAAGCGGAATCCTAGCGTCATCTCTACGGAAGGTCCCATCGCAAAGCGCGGGCTCGAAGAAATCGACTGATGCTCAAGTTCGATGTTCTGGACTTACCCCGACCCCAGACACTTCGGACCTTCACAATGAGACCTGTTCAAAGGCCGCGAGCCTGACCTCACCGATCTCCCCGACCCCGTTGGCGCGCACTTGGATTTGACCACGCTTCCGAAAATTCAGTACAAATAGCTAGTAGCGAGCTGGGCGGGGTCACTTCCAGGACGGATTGGGCGACCAACTTCGAGCCGATTACGCAACACCAAGGTGCGCGGCCGATCAGTGTCTGACCATTTGTTCATAAAGGTGTTGCGCGATGCAGTCGACAGCTGCGCAATAAAGGGGGCCTTGCGCCTCACGCAACATCAAATTTAGTTGCTTAGCGAGCTATCCCAGCGCCTGACTGGCTTCAAGAACGCAACACCCCTCCGGAAGGACCAAGAATGCGAACAAGAGGTATGTTTTCAAGTGTTGCGTAAAAAAGCCCTTTAGAGGAGGTCGCGTCGGTGATGTTCGCCGAGGAAAAAGTTGAGCCGTCGACGTGGAATTTCTGTGCAGTTGGTCCCCAAAATTCTGGGCAACCACTGCGACACACGGATCGAGTTGTACAGGTTCTGTTGTTTCACAACGACGAACTGCCTCCGCAGCGACTAGGAAATCGCTTCCGAGCGGCCGAAAAGCAGCCACATAGTCGCGGATTGCATATTCCAGTCGAAACCGGCCACCCCTAATGATCCAAATCGGCCACCTGTAATGCTCTCAAACCGGCCACCGAGAATGCTATGAATCCGGCCACCCGAGGCGGCATGAAAATCGCCGCCAGGAGAAGGTAGGTGCGCCGGGCGTTGCCGCTCGCTGCGCGGGATCGTTGAAGTGGGTAGGTTGCTAGTCAGCGAGACCCATCACGAATGCCAAAGCGACGTTCAGTCGTGAGATTTCCTTGTCATCGAGCCGGCCGACCCGCCGACCAATTCGCTCGCGTCTGACAGTGACCGGCTTATCGGCCATCACCTGCGACCTCACCCGCAATCCGTTCTGCTTCGTAGGATCAATCGTCACCCGAAAGTCAGGCGCATCGTTGCATTCGGAGGTCATCTGGCAGATGACGACAGAGGCATGTTCGGCCGGAAGCGCATCCGTCTGGACAATCACCGCGGGACGCGGCTTGCCATAATCGCCGGCTGCCGCAACTGTCACGATGTCGCCGCGTTTCATCGGGCATCAAATTCCGAAACCGACTCAGTCCACCGCATTGCCTCCGACTCGCGCTCACGATCCAGCCCCGCCACCTGCTTGGCGACGTGCTTCTGGACGGCCCTCGAGCGGGCATCCGGTACGACCAAGCGCAATTCCCGCAAGCCACGGGCACGGCGCCGTTCGCGCATCGCCTTCATTCGCTCAGCAGTTTGTGCCATGGTCTTTCTCCATCGTGTGACGCCTGACAGCGTAACGCGTTACGGGTGGCCAATCAAGGATACGTCTCGCGGAGTCGACTCGCATCGCGGAACGGCGGCTTTGCCGCTACAACATCAAGATTTCGAGTGCCCGGTTCTTGGCCGATGTCTGCCCGTCGCGTCGGCTTCGGGCCAGAAGGAGGCCTCGACGTAGGGCGCGATTCCTGGGCTCAGGGTGGCGGATTCGAGAGGGCCAGTGCTGGCCGGTTTGAGAACATTTCGGGTGGCCGGTTCGTGAGCATTTCGGGTGGCCGGTTCGTGAGCATTTTGGGTGGCCGGGTTGGGAGCATTACAGGTGGCCGGTTTGAGAGTGGAATCGGTGGCGGGTTTGATCGGAATACGCACGGATCGACCAACGATGTGCTCCGTGCTCGCTGTTCTTGCCGACGAACCGCCACGAATCATCGAGCTCGCTCCTGACGCACCTCGAGAATTTCTCTTCATGGATTGTCTACCCACTTTCAACGGTGCGGCTGAATGCAACTGTTCACTGTGCCACGTCGACCTCTAACCACCGCGCAAACGCCCGAGTATCCACTATGCCTCGTGCGGCGACACAGAACTCGGCAGGCTCCGTCGACGCCCAAAAGGCCTTCACGCTCGGCAAATCCGCTTCGGGTCGCCCGTCGTAAAGTGCCGTTGCTTTCCAGTCGTACACCGTTATCACGTTTCCCCGGATATCTGTAAAGGTGTAGGAGCCGGATACCTTCCGATCCCCCGATCCAGGTAACGGTGGACCAAAGCGCTCGACCAAGTCACGAGGCCCGATATGCAAGCTAGGGCGTCGAGCGGTGGTTTCCGCCGTCGACGCGTCGGGTGACAGAGTGAACATATACCTGGATTCTGGCTTATATAGTTGGTCAAGAACGATATACCTAGCTCGCTCCTGGCGCACCTCGTGGCTTCCTTTTCCTGACGGCAGTCTCGGCTTTTGTGCCACCGATTGGATGATTCCGTTTGGCTTGCAACGCCGATTCGCGTTTCAAGGCCGCCTGCAGCGCCTGCTGGGCGGCGAGCAAGGCCGCGGGAAGACCATCCATCCGTGCCAGCTGTTTTTCCAAGGCATTGGCGCGCGCCCCACGTCCGGTGGCCAAGTGTTCGGCGGCACGGGCCGAAGCCTCAGCCTTTTCCAGCCGCGCAGCGACCGCTGATGTTTCGCGTTCCTTCTGCCGCAGCGTCGCCTGGAGCGCCTTGGTTTCCTCCCGGGCCCGATCGATTTCCGCGTGCGCGCGGTCCTCGACGGCCCGAACATGCGCCGCTTGGGCCTCACGCTCGGCCGCCACGCTGCTTTTATGTGCCTCGAACGCTTCGTCCAGTTGCTCAGCACGCCGTTGCGAGGCATCGCGTTGCTGGGTGAGTTCGGCCAGTTGGGCCGCCTGGTGTTCCACAAGACGTTGCATATCCGCCAGTCGCGTTTCAGCGACCTCGCGAGCTTGACCGGCGCTCTGCGCTTGCGTCTGGGCTTCGGCGAGCGCGATGTCCCACAACTTGCGTTCTTGCGTGAGCGACGATTGGGTCGCCAGTAGGGCATTTTGCTCTTGCGCGAGGGCGGCCTGCGCCAGCGACCCCGCCTGGGCCATCGCGAGGCGCCAGACCTCGGTGAACGCCTGCCCCACGTCCCCTGGCAGCTGTGGCAATGCGAGCACGTCGCTCAGTCGCGTGGCGAGCGCGCCGCGCCAGGTGTCGAGCATGCGGGTCACAGTATTGGGCGAACCCGTCCCGAGCCGCGCCCGAATTTTCTCCACCGTCGGCCGCTCGCCGGCGGTCACCAGCGCATCGGCGGCGGCGCTGACCTGGTCTTGGGTGATGCCTTTGGCCATCGCGGATGTCTCCCTTGTCGGCGCCCTGCCCGGTTGTTTACGTACTGGTGATAAGTGATGATTATCACTAGTACGCGCCCTATTTCGTAATATACATTACATAATATGAAGCATAAAAACACCTTACCCGCCCTCACCGCACCCGCTGCCGGCTTGGTGCTGCCAGAACAATTGGCCCAGCAAGCGGCCGATGCCGTGCGTGAACTCCTCGCCGAGGCGGCCGCCGCCAACACCACCCGTAGCTACGCCGCCGCCCTGCGCTACTGGGCCGGCTGGCATCAGGCCCGGTTCGGCGTCGAGCTGACCCTCCCGGTGAGCGAGGCCGCGGTGATCCAGTTTCTGGTCGATCACATCCAGCGCAAGAACACGGCCGGTCTGGTCAGCGAACTGCCACCGGCGATCGACCAGGTGCTGGTCACGGCCGGCCTCAAGGCGAAACTCGGGTCACTGAAGCTTTCGACGGTGACCCAGCGCGTGGCCGTGCTGTCGACGGCGCACAAGTTGAAACGGCTCGCCAATCCGTGCGAGTCGGCCAGCGTCCGCACCTTGCTGAGCCGTGCTCGGCGTGCCTCCGTCAAACGCGGTGAGCGGCCGACCAAGAAGACGGCGATCACACGCCCGGAGCTCGAGGCCATGCTGGCCACCTGCGACGATTCGCTGGAAGGTCTGCGCGATCGCGCCCTGCTCTGCTTCGGCTTCGCCAGTGGCGGGCGCCGGCGCAGTGAGATCGCCGCCGCCGACCTGCGCGACCTGCGCAAGACCGGCGAGGAGACCTACATCTATCGGCTGGAGTATTCGAAGACGCAGCAGGCCGGCGTGAAGGCGGATTCGACGCCGGACAAGCCGATCCTGGGGATTAGCGCCCAGGCGCTGTCGGCGTGGCTGGAGGCGGCCGGGATTCGAGAGGGGGCGATTTTTCGGCGGATCTGGACGGAGCGGATCGGCCCTGCCCTGCTCCCGGGCTCGGTGGCGACCATCGTCAAACGGCGGGCGGCCCTGGCCGGGTTGGAGGGAGATTTTGGGGCACACAGTCTGCGCTCGGGCTTCGTCACCGAGGCGGGCAAGCAAGGGGTACCGCTGCCGGCGGTAATGGCGATGACGGAACACCGCTCGGTGGCCAGCGTCATCGGGTACTTCCAGTCGGGGCAGGCAGAGGACAATCCCGCTGCGCGCTTGCTGAAATAGATAGCCACTGACGCTGCTAGAATTCAGTAGAAAAGTGCCTCGGCGGCAGTCAAGGTGTTGGCAATTTAAGAGATGCTTTAAGCAGGGAGCGGGAGTTGAGCAAGAAGCGGCAGATCAAGGTTCGACCTCCAAATAATCAGGCATTGGCGGCACAGCATTTTGTTCGTCGCATTCACTCTCAGCGCCATCCTCGGGCGGGCTTATCTTTGGCGCGGGCCACAACGAACCCGGCCTTCTTTCCGCAGATCGTTGCTCATCTCCTTCAGAATCCGACCTACCGGTCAATCATCGTTCCAACGGCGTTTCCGAGTGCGGTCGGAGAGCTGAGAAAGCTGCAAAATCCACAGAAGCTGACCGCACTTTCCCTGGAAGGTGAGCTGTACTGGAGTGCATCTATTCTTGCCAACTTTTCACAACCGATTCGAGGTTATGTCGCTCTAAGAGACCATTTCTACGACGCGTTCCTTCATGGAAGGTACGCCGCAGCAGAGCAGTGCATTGAGGGGATCGAAAAGGAGTTTGGTCAGTCGATATGGCTGTTCGATCAAAAGATCAAGCTCTTGCAAATGTCTAAAGGCCTCAAGGCCCAGAAGGATTTTCTGGGAGAGATCATTAATACCAATGGGTTGAGCATCCTGGCCGCGTGGCTGACCTATTATGCAAGTCTTCGGGCCGAAAACAACGTTTCGTACGAAGACTTGCATCTCCAAGTCAGTGATGTCCTGACGTTGCCCGGGGTCGGGGACTATGTCCGCGCGCACGTGTTGCCATTCGACATGGCCCACGTAGAAAGCCTCGAAGCAGTTCTTTCCTTGGAGGAGCCCCATCCCATCATTGATCGATGGGAGGCCTTTGTGAACGTCTTAGTGCTCGCATTTTCCAGAGGTCTCATGCCACAAACCCCTGCATTCCAGGGTCTTCTAAAGGATCTTTCGGGGCTAGGTGATCCTCGTCTTTCAAATATCGCAACCATTCTTGCCGGCGATCCCATGGCGCACTCTCGTGAGCCTCTTGAGGCGGCAGACCTTTATACGATCGGTAACTATCAGGGGGCGATTTCGCGCGGACGGGACCAGTTGGAATTATGTGCAAGAGCTCTGGCTCATGAAGCTCCCCAGGGGGCGGACATTGGCGAGGCCTCGATTCGAGATGAGATTGTGGGGCTGATGCATAACGTGCTTCGATTGAAACAGGACGCCCAGCAAAGCCTGCTTCAACTAAAGAAGCTTTCGCATTTTTGCGCGGGCCATAATTACTCAACCCAAATCATAGGCTTCGTCGCGCGAAGTCATGACCATGTTTTTGTGAGCACCTTCAGTGAGCGTGACAAGATGGTGGCGCTCTCTGGATCAATCTGGAACCCGTGGGGCGCGCCTGTTATTGACTCGATAAAGGCGGGGGGCAGCTGGCTTGACAAAATGTCGAAATTGTCGCCCGCCTCACCAGCAATCGAGTTGCGACAGGCCCTTCTTCGCCGAAGCACTTCGCATCTCGACGAGATTGCAGATCGTATCCCGTCCTATCGATACGACATGTACGCCGGGCATGTGAATTTTCTCAATAAGTGCTATGACGAGGCTGCAAGCAAGTACGAAAGAGCGGCGACAACAACTATTCCATACGTGTCATACATGGCCAAGAGATACCTTTACGACGCCCTCTTCGCTCAAGGAAAGTTCGAGGAGTGCTTGAGCCTAGTTGTACCTGACCTGCTTCGAAACCCAAGCGTGGCGGCCGTCTATCCCATTGGCGATCTAGCTGCATCATGCCTCAAGATGCAGGAGCTGCGCAGCTCAATGACATTGGCCGTCCTCCTGCACATGGCCGCACGCTATGGGGCTCCACACTGGGAGCGCGATTTGTCCGATGTTTTTGAAAATGTTTTGAGCGATCGCGGAGCTTCTCTACCGTCCGAAATCCCACTTTCAGATCTGCAAGACAACAGCGTCGCCATCTACTTTTTGCGTCACGTATGTGTGCCAAGGATTCTGAGTGATAGCACCGTATTTGAGTCAGTGGATGCGATTGATGCCGAAAGAATGGCAGTTTGCCAAAAACTTTTGTCCATCGATCCGGCAAATGATCATTACTATCTGGCGGAGATACGAAGCATCACCCGTGACAGTAAAGTGGCACACTTGTTGACAAAGATACAGACAAGCAAGATCTACGTCGACGAGGCCGGAATCCGCCAGATGCTTGAGCCATCCATGTCGGGGATGCTGGCCAGGTTTCACGAGATGCTTGACTCTCCCGATCTTGCATATCAGGCGGAGAAGGTGTCAAAACGACTAGAGGAAATGCTTAGTCACGTAGCAAACAAGGAATTCAAGGGGCTAAGTCTTCCAGCGACGGAACTTGAAGGTTTGTTCGACAACATGTCGCGTGCTGTGCTTGAAGCATTCTCATTAAATCCTGCTTACGGACTGGATACGCATCTAAGTACATCAATACGACATGGTGCTTTTGAAGGGGAGCTTCGAAGCCCTCTCGCCAGAGAGGATCTCCTGCTGGTTCGCGACGGAAAGTCCGGTTGGCGCCAGAGTCCATGGTGTGAGCTTTTGCTCGATATTACATCGGACGACGCCAACTACATTGCCAAACAGCTGGCTCGATTTACGGAGAAGTTCGAGGACCAGATTAGCGGTTACCTTAAGGAAAAGCTCCACATTCGTGTGGTAGGAGGTAAGCCAGGAGCGATGTTCGACTTCGACGCCAAGCGCCCCGTTAGAGCCGAACTCCAATCTCAGATTACGAAGTCAACTGACTATGAGACTTTCGTTGATAAGATGCTCGGGCATGCGTGGTCGCTGACAAACGCGTCGTTAGACGCAATACGAAATGATCTGTACGGCCCGTTCACCTCTACGATGGCCGGTGCTTTCGATTCGCTTGTCCGAGGAGTTGAACAACGACTTGGTCACGACCGAGCCGCTCCAATTCTGGATGCGATTGCTCGAGCTCGAACCGCCCTGCACTTCTCTACGCACGCGGTCGCAGATTGGTTTCAAAGGCCCACCGATCTTGCAAGAGAGCCTTTCGATCTGGAAACCGCGGTGCTTGTGTCCTTGCAGCAAATCAACAATTGCTACGTAACAACGCCGCTAAATCCCGACCTAAATATTGGGCTTCAGGATAAGTTCGAAGGATCAATGCTTGACGGCATTTGCGAGATTCTTTTCATTCTCATGCAGAACGTCATAATTCACAGCGGACTACAAGGGGCGGGCAGTCGTGTTGCTCTTTCGGCAGAGATGGTAGATGTAAACTTAGTAATCTGCTGTCGAAACATGCTTTCTGACTCCATAGATATCGATGAGCGCCGCGAGGCCGTCGCGGTCGCAGCAGCAAAGTATGAGAGGGATTCTGCACTGCGGCTTGCGCGTAAAGAGGGGGGGTCTGGGCTATCCAAAGTATGGCGAATTGCTGAGTACGATTTGCGCGTGCGTCATGGATTGCAATTGTCTGTAAGCGATGAACGCTGGCTCATTGCGCGACTTACTTTGGAGAATTTCGGAGGCAAGTTATGCTCGTCTACATCGTAGAAGACAGTGAGCTTAAGGCTAGGAAGATCTCGGAATTCTTTGAAGAGCTACTTCCATCGACTTTCTCTTTCTTACTCTTTGCCAGCTATCAAAGCGGGCTTAGGGCAGTGGAAAATAAAAGTCCGGACCTCCTTGTCCTGGATATGACATTGCCCAATTTTGACCGGCTACCCAATGCGCGCGAAGGAAAGGTCAGGCCTTTAGGTGGTTACGATCTGATGCGAAAGATGAAGCTAAAGGGCCTCCGTACTAAGGTAGCTGTCGTCACTCAATTGGAGTCATTCGGTGACGGAGAGGAGATTGTTAGTTTTAAAGATATGACAGAGAGGTGCCACTCGGAATTTCCGGAGATATTCCTAGGTAGCGTCTATTTCGATCAGGCTGGAACTGGTTGGCGCGACGCACTTGCATCACTCATTAAAAGCGTATCGAATTTGGAAATCGGACAGTGAAAATTCTCATCATTGATGATGATCAGGAAAAGAGGCGTCTTCTCACAAGGACAGCCCTATCAGTAGTCGGGATCAAACAAGAACATATCACCTATGCTTCAGATGTTTGGACGGCCAAGCGCTCGTTGAGAGAACACCTTTATGACCTTGTTGTTCTCGATATCAACTTGCCGCGACGGCCCGATTTGGGACTGGAGACCGGTGCTGGCGTAGATGTCCTGCATTTCATCAAGAACAACGCCTCGGCAAAGTCGCCTCGATTTCTATTTGGCCTAACGGCCTTCGACGACGGATTTGCGGCGGCGGAAGCAGAATTTTCTTCACCGTTGTGGAAGCTTGTTCGGTTCTCACATACCGATTTGTCGTGGGAAAGCACGCTACGTGAAGCTTTCGCGTACTTGGCCAAGTCAAGCAAGCCACCCTATCGCACCGATGGAAGGACGTTTCATACGGACTTGGCGATCGTTGCTGCACTGGAGGACGAGGAGTTGGATGCCGTTCTTGCCCTTCAAGGGGGCTGGCAAGTCGAGCACGTCGAGCACGACAATACGCGGTATTACCGCGGAACGTTCTCGTGCCCCCGGGGTGATATCTCAGTTGTAGCGAGTGCGGCGCCGAGAATGGGAATGTCTCCAGCTGCGGTTCTCACGAGCAAGATGATTCACAACTTCCGCCCGCGGATGGTTGCAATGGCAGGGATTTGTGCCGGCGTCCGGTCGAAAGTCAAGATAGGCGACATTCTTATTGCCGACCCTTGCTTTGATTGGGGAAGTGGAAAATGGATCAAGGATCAGTCAAGCGGCTCCATCAAGTTCTTGCCGGCGGCCTATCAATGGAGACTTGACGAACGCCTTAGGGTGAAAGCAAAAGCCTTGGGCGGTACGCCTTCGCTACTCGCTCGTATTTATGAGGCATATGGTCTGCAGAAACCGTCGAACATACCCGAGGTGCACGTCGAGGCAATGGCTAGTGGTGCTTCGGTATTGCAGGCATCCAGTTTGATGGCGGATGTCGGTGGGCAGCATAGAAATCTAGTTGGCATCGAGATGGAGAGCTATGCCGTCTTTACTGCGTGTCAGCAGTCCGCTGAGCCACGCCCCGAGTGCATCTCGATTAAGTCGGTGTGCGACTTTGGTGATGAGGACAAGACCGATAGCGCCCATCGCTATGCGGCGTACGTCAGCGCAACATTCTTGTTTGAATTTGCGTTGGATGCACTGATCAATGAGCCGATGCATGAGGAAGACTGAGCGGCACTGCCGCTCATCGACCTCGACTGACCACTCAAATAATTGACGCGGCTCGCATTCGGGATGTCGCCTGAACCGCCACGAACTCAGAACAGTTGAATACGCACCGCTCTTACTTCCGGTAGCGGCTCTCGCGGATTCGCCAAACAGAATGCACGAATCATCCATTCAATCTTAGCCTGAGCAAGGAGGATCATGACTGGGCTCGGACAACAGGCTTCGGGACTTTCAGCAATAGTCCTCATTGTGTGTATATCGAGCGGGCTTAAGACAGGTGGACCTTGAGGGTGGGTATGCCAGTCTCCTAGATAGATGGCCCCTCCCTTTGATTCCCAAAAAATGCGGTGCATCTGCTCCGTTTGATAACTGTGATCAGGCAAAAACGTCTCGCGGTGATGCTGAGCCTGTGGGCCAGGCCCGACTATTTCTGTCACCACTGCTGACTCATTACTCAGATAGCCAGCGAGGATACCTCCAACCTCAAGAGGAAAATACTCATATGCCAGCTTTTTCAGCTCGCGCCCAATCGTCCGGGATATCCAAACGCTGTTAATGATTGGGGCAGTTCGCATGCGGCGGCAACCTATAAGCCTTCCACGCCGGAAGCTGTGGGAAACCGCTTTTGTCGCGCAACTGCAGTGTCGCAATGCTCCATGTATATGCGGGCTGCCCGCCGCTTACGCTCGCCGTGACCTGATCCATGACCACCCTAGTGGCTTGCAATGCAGTCTCTGTGAGGTCCACCTGTGAGCCTGTAAACGTAGGATCCAGACAGCCAGGCGGCTGAATAAGGTCATCTTCTGGTGCGCACGACAATGCTTCGATCGTGCCGTCTTCCAAGTAATACAGGTGGCACATCCAGCAGCATTTGGCAGAATCGGGACTGGCTATTCCTACGAGTCCTCCCCACGCCCCGTTTGTGGCATGCATCCATACATATGGAACATGATGGATATGTGCCATCTCTGCGAGGTACTGATTGACGCGCGTGGACGCCGTAGCGTCAAGAATGCAGGTCGAATCTTTGAAGATTGCCACGTCAAGGCGGGCGCTATTCGCCGAATCCTGGTTCGGGTCACCAATCTTCATGAATTGCGACTCGAGCTTCGTGTACGGAAAGTTGTTGGCGAGCATTGAGTGCAAGCCGTGGACCTTCGTGTACCCGGCAGCTGTGCGTCCAATCTCCCATCGGATGGTGTTGCCGGCCTCGAGAACGTCGCCATCAAATAGTCGTAATGTGCCCACGCCAGCCTGCGCCAGGAGCCTCGCGGCGGGTGAGCCTATGCTGCCGGTGCCGACCAGGGAAACCACCCCTTGATTCAAACTTCTTGAAGAGGGGTTGCGTAGAAAGTAGTTGTCGCGACTTTCCAATTCCGCACGAAGAAGGCGCTTCTCCACTTTGCCCCTCTTGCCATCTGCGCCCATCTCTTGCGTCTTGGCAACAACGATCACGTTTCCGGCAATGCCGCGCCAAGTCATTTCATCTTCAAACAGAAACGCGACTAGGTCAATGCGAGGTCCTTTTTCTCCCCAGGGTTTTTGCCAAGCTGGCTGCTCCAAATCGGGATACAACTCAACGGCCCGCTGGTAGTAGAACGCGGCATCACCACAGGCAGGGCGCTGAGGTAGTTTGATCCACCGCCCCTGAGCGACTAGCGGGCCGGGATAGGACGAGTGCTGACGTGCGTCCGAAAGCGCAACAAGTTGTCCATTGGCATTGGTTACCTCCAGTGTGGTCGCCCGAAATGGACGGAAACTCTCCATGCCAATACGCAAGATGCCACGTGCGCCCAATGCATCAAGCGAGAATGCCGGAAAGCCCACGAACGAGCCGAGCTCAGGCGTGAGGTAGACGGTAATTGGCTCCCCTTCCTTGGCTTCGAAAAGCTGGTCGCCGTCGGGCTCAGCCGGCTGGGAGGCGAGTACCTCAGGAAGCTTCTCAGCGAGAAGGCTCGCCAGGGTGTCGGTCGCCGGAAGCCAGCGGTCGCCGCCGCGGTCAAGAAGACAAAGTTGCTTTGTTCCTGGCGTCTGGTGCCTTCGGAGCTCAAGGTTCGGGGCCACCACCATGGGAGGAAAATATGGGTAATTTGCTGGGTAGGTGCAGCGCAGTTCTATGGGGCGTTCTGCAGGAAAGGCAGTGAGATGCAGAATCAATTGCCCGGCAGCGAAGGCTGCCGGGTCGCTCTCGAAGAAAATGCCTCGGTCGCGGAGCGCTTGCTGCTCTTGCTCCCATCGCATGGGGTAACGCTCCCACCAAGGTGCCATCGCCTTCAACCTACGGGTCGATGACCGGGAGGAGACGGAGGATTATGCGGCGGCTTGCCATGATCGGGCGGTTCCGGCGGCTTTCCCGGGTGCGGGTGCTCGGGGTGTCCGGGATGTCCCGGATGCGGGTGTTCGTGCTCATTCGCCATTTGAACGATTCCTCAACCGATGACACCTCAAGCGGTCGGTTCTTCGGGCGAGGTGTGAACCCGATGCGATCAATATTACATGGCTGAGTCTCACCACCTGAGACCTTCGATCTTTAGCTTGTAGCCTCTGCCCTACCTTCGATAACACGGGCTAATCGCCCTGCCCTGACATCGGCTTTCGGCCGATTCTGTTGAAAACTCCAGCGCCAGAAAGGAAGGTCGAAATTTCTGACAGCAACGCCCGTGACAGTTCGATTTCGGACAAATTTGTGCGTTCAAGTCTGCGAAAAGCAACTGTCGCGGCCGGTTTTGGCGTGTCGATTGGGCTCGATTTTTCTGGACCGAGTTTTTCAACAGAATCGGCCAGAAGCTGCCGTTCGTGACGCGCCGAATATGCAGGTCAATCCACTGGAGGAAGCCACTTTGAATTTGTGTCTATGCTAGAAATCCAACGTCTTCCAGAAGGAGAATGGAATAGACACAGTCGCCCATGCGGATTGAGTCTTCGATCAGCTCAAAACGATTCGCGTTCCATCGATCAAACCAAGCATCCGCTTGAACTTTGCGCGGACCTGCCGGTGTCTTGTTCTCATCAAAACTTAGGTCGAAAGCGAACGATTCTGGGTCTGGGGATTCCTTAGGAAACCAGATTTCAGCGACGTCTTTTGAACGCCTAAACCACCTTCGCTGGCCACCTTGGAGATAGACGAAAAGCATGGGTGCAACATTGAGATCGACTATCCGAAGGACTGTTGCAAGCGAACTACAGCGAAATTCCTTAGCGATTTCGCGTACGACTTTCCACGATAGCTTTTTGTGAGCGCTGAACGCTGGCTTGAACAAAAAACTCGGCATCAGGAGGGAGGAGGCATAACGGTCAGCATTCCCTTCCGTTTCACGAGCCTTGTCGTTGTTCCCCTCGATGTCATCTTGACTGCAGTAGAGCGTACGGCCTTTGTGATGCGTCCAGTGCCCAAGCTCGTGGCCAAGGGAAAAGCGCTGTCTCTCTGGCATGGATTTCTTGTTCACGGTCACAATGGCTCGCTCACCGTGCCCGACAATCAGCGCCTCACAACCTTCAAGCGGCTCATATTTGACGGTTACACCCTGCACCAATGCGATGGCATCGAGATCAATATCAGCAGGCTTGCAGATGCCCAACTCGGCGATGAGTTGTTCGGCGAACCGGTCAGACATCGCTGGGCTCGTCTTCTGCAGAAATTGCGCCGAGATCGACCAGCGACTGATAAATCTTTAGAGCCGTTTCCTCTGAAATCCCGGCACCCTTTCGGGCAGCCAAGGTGGTTGGAATCTCACTTGGATTTTGCTTCCAGTACGACTGAAGGGCTGCTCTAGCCTGGGCACCATTGATTGAGACCACCTTTGAGCTCTCATCAGTTCGTTCTTTCAAGGTCTGTTTTGCCTGAGCAAATTTCAGCGCGCCTATTTGTCGCTGACAGGACTCTGAGGCCTTTTTGACCATTGACTGAGCGTCAGTTGCGCTGATACCTATCTCATCCAAAGCGGCTCTCAGTTCTGTTGGACTCAGGGACTCGATGTCCTCTGCGAGGAAATCGAAAGCCCTCAGAAATTGATCTTTCGACTTGTTGGAGTGCGAGTTCATGCTGCTCTCCTATCTGAAAGTCGCTTGCTCATGAATCGTCGTATCTTCTTTTCTAAAGACTCGAACTGCGGCCAGTCCAACTCGACCAACTCACGAATTTCGTCACGGGTCATTCCATCCAAGCGACCCTCCAGAACAAGTAAAGGACGCTCATCATCTCCGAAGGCTTCCTTCAGCTCTTCTGCAATGCCTTTGAGGATTTCCATCCGCTCCATCCACCGCTCGGGGGTGTCGTCGGCTATTGCTACCAGATCATCTTCCTGACCCGTTGATGACTCTGTATGAAGACTCTTCCTTCGCAGGTTGGAAAGATTGCTTCGCATCGCGCCAATCAAAAATGCCACAGGGTTGACGTCTTTTGGACAACGGCGCTTACCGATAGTTGACGCAACAAAAGCATCATGGAGAAGATCTTCCCCATCGACGCCACCAAGCATGTTGGCAAGGCTTGCTGCAACAAGGGTCAACCGGTCGATGTCCTCTTGTGAAAGCGCACCAATGATCGCGCACATTTCTTCCGGCGAATGGACCGGCTTTGCCGCGTTCTCGTCAGTCACTTGACATCCTCCTTTCCTAGAAGGCTCACGAAAGGACGCCAATCGGACACCCCCACGTCCACGATACCTCTGGTCGTTCAGAAATGCGACACAGGTCACATTGGCATTGTCGTCCGAAATTGCGCTCGCGGCGAGCCTTAGACGGCATGCGACAAAAATCTGCGCCCTGTCCGAAGTTCCTGAGGTGATGAGCCTAAGGAGGTAGGGGACAACTTTTTGAAGAGGTATCCGCGATGAGTCAGCAGTACAAGCCGGGCGACAAGGTGCCGAAATCCGGCATCTATAGGGTCACACACGATAGCCAGCATGTGCAGGAGCACGAGGTCACCTGTGTATACAACGAAACATTCCCTCCTTGTAACGGATGTGGGCGGCATCCCCGATTCACCTTGGTGCGTCAAGCCACGCACATCCGAAACCACGAGAACTTTAAATAACCCGAACCAGGAGAAATTTCATGGGTTCCAAGCATTTCCCCACTGGTCTTGATGGCCGCCAACGCGACCAGGATGGCCAAATTCACCAGAAGCGCAGCGATACCAAGGTGGAGACCCTGCGCAAGGAGTACGGCTCCGACTTCGCCAAGGGGTTTCGGTCTGATGCCCACCTCGGAACGGTCAGGGACGCGACCGGGAAGAGTCTGCATGACCTGATCAAGGTGAACCGCCCCGGGATTTGAGGAGGCTCCAACTCTTGAGAGAATGGAGCCATGAACAAGTCCACGAAGTTTTCCCCTGAAGTCCGCGAGCGCGCGGTGCGCATGGTGCAGGAACACCGCGGAGAGT
>JBAZWU010000016.1:0-19203 GCA_041660185.1 Elusimicrobiota bacterium
AAAAGGCTCTCCGTCACAAGCAGGCGACGGCGATACGAGATGGTTCGCCGGAGGAGTTTCTCGGCATCGGAGGGGTCGCCATGGCGGTACACAAAAAGCCGCGCCCCCGACAGGCGCGCCGCATCGATCAAGGAAGCGTGGCAAAGACGATCCAGAATAATCGCATCGCCGGGCCCGACCACTGACGTCACCACGCCGATATTCGTCATATAACCGGTTGGAAATACCAGCGCCGCCGGTGCACCGAGGAACGCGGCCAGCGCGGACTCCAGCGTTTCATGGAGGATCAAAGAACCGCTGATCAGCCGCGAGGAGGTCGCTCCAGCGCCCCAGGTGGATAACGCCTGCTGGGCCGCCGCCAACACGCGCGGGTGACGCGCCAGGCCCAGGTAATTGTTCGACGAGAAATTCAGGAATGTCCGTCCGCTAACGGTCAGCTGCGCGCCTTGCGCCCGGGACACCATCCGAAGCGCGCGCTTCAGCGACCGTTTTTCCAAATCCGCCAGTTCCTCTGCCAGAAAGTTCAGCATGTTAAGACGCGCTCACCGCCAAAGCTCCGATCGGCCCGCCAAATCCAAAGGACAAGGACATCGCATGCTCCAACCGCGCGGCATGTCCCTGCCGCGGCGTATAATTCAACGGGCATTCCGGATCCGGATGCTCCAGAGTCGCTGTCGGCGGGACAAACTGGTTTCGCAGGGCCAGCACCGTAAAGGCAAACTCCACGCTTCCGGCCGCGCCCAGCAAATGCCCGGTGCCGGCCTTGGTCGCTGAGATCTGGAGCCGGTCCGCCCAGCGGCCGAACGCTTTCAGGATGGCTCGCGTTTCAATCCGGTCGTTCAAGCGGGTGGCGGTACCGTGCGCGTTCACGTGCTGGAGCTGCTCCGGCTGAAGCTGCGCCTTCCGAAGACAGGCCGTGATGACCTGAGCAATCCGTTGCCCGTTGGAGTTAAACGCCACCGCGCTGTGAGCATCCGCTCCCATCGCCCAACCGGATAAACACGCCTGAACCGGCTGTCCCCTCTGCCGTGCATGTTCAGCGGACTCTAGAACTACAACCCCGGCCCCGGCTCCCATCCCAAACCCGGAACGGTCCCGGTCAAAGGGACGCGTCACACCGTCGGCGCTTAAGACCCCCATCCGCTCAAACCCCGCGGCGATGAAGGGGTGCGGCTCCGGCTCAACCGAGCCGGCAACCACCGCATCGCACAAGCCTTGCTTGATCCAGGAACCGGCCAGCGCGATCGCATAAGCGCCGGTCGCGCAGGCGGCAACCACGTTGCGGGATTCCCCCGCCATTCCGAAATGCAGGCGTATGGATTCATTCACCCGCTCCGGAGGAAAAACATTAAATACGTTATCTTGAAAGAGGGGTTTCGAAACGCTGACGGTGCAACCCAGGCGATCAGGGTCTATGCCCTGGAGCGCCTGCCCATCCCAGAAACCGGCGTCCCGCAAGGCTTCTTCGACCGCTTGTTGAGCTAAGGAAAGAGCACCTTTCAATCCGTTGTTCTTTTCCGTCATCCCCCGCGGTAGTAGGCGGGGGATCCAAGCATTACGGCAGGATGGATTCCCCCCCAGTGGCCGAGGGGAATGACGGCAGAGATTTTCCCAATTGGCCACGACCCCTTTCCCAAGGGGACTGCAAACACCCAGGCCGGTGATTGCGACAGAGGGATTCATTCAGGGAAGCCGGGAATCCACGTTAATGATCTGCCCGGAGATGCTTTCGTTCGCGGCCAGTTCCAGGACCATCCGCGTCAAATCATCCAGACGAGTCGAATGACCAAGCACATGTTCTGCCTGGATGCGCTTCCGGACTTCCTCCGGCAATACGTCTCCCATGGCGGTCTCATGGAAACCGGGGCAGACCGCATTGACCCGGATACTGAACCGCCCCAGCTCAACAGCCGCGGCGCGGGTCAAGGCGACCACCGCGGCCTTCGATGCCGCGTAGTTGGCCGCTCCGACAGACGGGCGGAAAGCCAGGTAGGAAGCGATATTGATGATGGATCCGTTTTCCTCGCGCGCCATGACGCGAGCCGCCGCCCGGAGGCACCGAAACACGCCGTTCAAGTTGGTATCGATCACGTCGGACCATTCCTCGTCGGACATTTTGAGCAGGGTTCGGTTCCGGGAGAGACCGGCGTTATTAATCAACACATCCAGGTGGCCCCAGCGCGACAAAACCGCATCGATCATCTCCCCCACCGCTTGCGAATTGCGTACATCGCACGGAAAGGCTTCCGACGTTCCACCGGACTTCTGGATCGCCTGGACAACCGTTTCCGCCCGGGCTTTTTCCTTTTGATAATTCACCGCCACCGCATAGCCGGCGTGCGCAAAAGCCAGCGCCAGTTCCCTGCCAAGACCGCGGGACGCGCCTGTAATCAAGACGGTTTTCATTTCAGGACCACCTGAGGGACCGGTGCGGGCGCATCGTCCGGGAGCGCATGCCCTTCAATCGCAAAACCCATGTCCCGGATCATGGCCAGATCGTCCTCTGCCGGCTGACCTTTGGTCGTCAGGTAATCGCCGATGAAGATGGAGTTCGCCACATAGAGTCCCAGCGACTGCAGAGAACGCAGATGAATTTCACGGCCCCCGGCGATCCGAAGCGAGGCGCGCGGATTCAGAAAGCGAAACAGACAGAGGATGCTCAAGCACCGGGTGGGGGTGAGGGTTGTCTGGTGCGCCAGGAGGGTTCCTTCGATCGGCATGAGAAAGTTCACAGGGAGAGACTCCACGTCGAGTTCCCTCAGCGCATAGGCCAGATCCAGAATGTCATCCGGCGTTTCCCCCATCCCGACCAAAGCCCCGCTGCAGGCCGACAAGCCGGCCTGACGGATCCCCTGAAGGGTGGAAAGACGGTCCGTATAGGAATGGGTCTGGCAAATGTTCCCGTAATAATGCTCGCTCGTATTCAGGTTGTGGTTGACGGCATCTACCCCGGCGGTTTTCAACGCCTCCGCCTCGTCTTTGGACAAGAATCCGAGACAGCAGCATAACTCAAGTTGAGGATAACGCTCTCGAACGGCCTTGGCACACACGACCATCTGTTCCAGCTCCCGGGGAGCCGGACTCCGTCCGGAAGCGACCAGGCACAAACGCCCGGCCTGCAGCTCAAGCGCGCGCCCCGCTTTATGAAGCACCTCCTCGACGGAGAGCCAGGGGTACTTCTGGATCGGCGCCTGGGATTGTTTGGATTGGGAACAGTAATGACAATCCTCGGAGCAGAGACCGCTTTTGGTGTTCAGCAGATAATTCAGTCGGACACGGTTTCCGAAGAAGCGCCGCCGGACCCGATAAGCCGCCGCCACCAAAGCCGGAATCTGATCCGGCCCGGCGTCCAACACAGCGTGCGCCTCCGGACGCAACAACGCTGTTCCAGCTAATGATTTTTCGGCCAACAGGTTCCAATTCATGCTCAAGCTCCTTGGGTTGTCAACCGATTATAAGAGTTTCGGTTAACAGACGGAAGCCATCTGGATTAGTATAATTTTACTCATGCGACGGTTTCTGTCTAACCTGATGGGAGTGGGACCACGGGCCCGCGCGTACATTCGGATCCGGGGACGCGTTTATGAGGGTGGGTATCATTTTCACGTCGAATCACGGGCACGTTGCCGGGCTCTGAAAGGATGGATGCGGATTCACAACTTACCGATAGAAAGCGTAATCGAGATGGAAGTCGAAGGAACCCGCTATCGGATTGAACGCTTTCTGGAAGACCTGCAAAAGGGCCCGGGGGCCGCCAAAGTTTACAAAGCCGATGTCCAATGGAAGACGGACAAAAACGAATTCCGCGATTTCCGCTCCCATCTATAAAATCCGGTTACATGCTCTCCGGAGTGCTTACACCCAGTAAATGCAACCCGAGACGCAGCACCTGACGGACCGCATCCAGTAAAACCAGCCGCGCGGAACTCAAACCCGCATCCTCCCCCAATACCCGGTGATGATCGTAAAAATGATGGAATTGACGACAGAGCATCAGCAGATACGTCGCCAGCGGATGAGGGGAATCCTCCTGCGCGCAAACGCGCAGCGTCTGAGGGAAAAGCGCCAGGCGCTTCATTAACTCGCGCTCTTCCTTTTCAATCAGGAGATGTAGGGGCGGACCGCTGTCCGCCCGGCCACGGGGCGCCCCGGGCGATTCCGCCTGCCGGAAAATGGAACAGATCCGCGCGTGGGCATACTGCAAATAGTAAACGGGATTGTCGTTCGTATGCTTCTTGGCCAGTTCCAGGTCGAAATCAAAAGCCGTGTTGGGCCCTCGCATCGCAAAAAAGAACCGGCAGGCATCCTTGCCGACTTCTTCCAGCACCTCGCGTAACATGATAAAGTCCCCGGAGCGTTTAGACATGGAAACCGGCGCCCCGCCGCGGGAGAGCGAAACGAGCTGGTAGAGCAGGATATGCAGCTTCTCCGGATCATGGCCAAGCGCCTGCATCGATCCCTTGACCCGGGCCACATATCCGTGATGATCAGCGCCCCAGACATCAATCAGCCGGTCAAAACCGCGCTCGAACTTGTCGGCATGGTAGGCGATATCCGTCGCGAAATACGTCCATCGCCCATCCCGGCGACGTAAGACCCGGTTTTTGTCCCGATTTTCCTCTTCTTTTTCCCCGGGCGCCACAAACCAGACCGCGTCTTCATATTCTTGCACAAATCCATGCTGCTGAAGCGCCGCGATATGTTTCTCCACCAATTTCTTTTCCACCAGGCTCTGCTCGCTGAACCACGAGTCAAAGCGCACCCCGAAATCCTCCAGATCCTTCTGAATGTCCTGCTGCATCGCGTGCAGCGAAAACTGGATGATTTTCGCCAGATCATCGGCATCCCCGGCGTGCTCCAGATACTGCTTGGCGATATCGCGCACGTAATCGCCGTGATATCCCTCGACGGGAAGCGTGAAGGGTTTCCCCTGCATTTCCAGGCACCGGGCGCGGACCGACTCCCCGAGTAACTGGACCTGATTGCCGGCATCATTGATGTAGTATTCGCGCGACACGGGGTAACCGAGATGCGCCAGGATGAGCGCCAGGGAATCGCCCAGCGCCGCGCCCCGGCCATGGCCGACATGCAACGGACCGGTCGGATTGGCGGAGACAAATTCAATGAGAATCTTCTTTTTGGGGTCAGGGATTGTCTTGAATCGCCCATAACCGGTTTGCGTCTTCTGGATTTCTTCCACTTCCTGATGAAGGCGTGCCACGGTATAGCGGAAATTCAAAAAACCGGCCCCGGCGATCCGGACATCTTCGATCAGGAGATTGGAAACGCTCAGCAAGGCTTGCAGTTCCTGCGCAATCGCGCGGGGAGCCTTCTTGAGCGTTTTGGCCAGCAGCATGGCCACGTTGCAGGCGACATCGCCTTCGATGCCGGCCGGCGGTTCTTCCAGCATATAGGGCGGTAAGGCCGCCAGCCCCTGGGCCTTGGCCCAGGGCGTCAGTTGGTCATCAACAAACCGGCGAACATCGTCCAAAATCATTTTCGTTTCCTCTGTTGGATACCACACCGTTTGGCGGTACCCTCACCCGCGTCTCTCCCGTTGGTCGGCCTTGCCCTCTCCCTCAGCAGGGAGAGGGGAGAGATACTTGCCGAGAGACTCGTACTCCCTCCCCCTGCGGAGGGGGAGGGCTGGGGTGAGGGCAAGATACCATCGGCCTCGTACCGGCGGAGTTTCATTTCTGTTTTCGTCGTTTCCCCGGGACTGTGTCTTGCCAGGCCACGGATTTCGGTTTTTCCCACATTTGTTCCAGACGATAAAGGGCCCGCGCCTCCGGCATCAGAATATGAACCAGCAGATCCCCATAGTCCAGGGCCACCCACCGTTGCGCGTCCCGGCCATCCTGATGCAGCGGTTGAACCCCTTTGTCCCCGAGGACTTCCTTCACGTGATTGGAAATCGCCCGCAGTTGGGGGGTGGACTCCGCGCCCGCCAGCATCACATAATCGGTCACATCGCTTTCCGAACGAAGGTCCAGCACTTTAATGTCCACCGCCTTTTTATCCGACGCCGCTTGAGCGGCCAGACAGGCCAGGCGCCGGCCCCGGCGGCTTACCATGGCCACTTCTTATCGGAAATCTGGTAATCGTTGCCGATGATGACCGACACATCCACCTGCCGGGCCGGCTCAACACGACTGACCACTTCCGGGCTGACGGACTTCAAGACCAGCGCCACCGCCTGAGCCGGGCGCAAACGGCCGGAACGGTCGATCACCAGCGTCCGTTGCTGACGGGTCGAGAAATTGCCAAAAAGAACAACATCAAACCCATTATGGCGCAACAACTGCACGACCGATCGTGCGGCATTCGGCCGGCTGGAAGCGTTCCACACCTCCACCGTGCCTGTCACAGGGAGATCGTTTTTGGAACGAATCCCGCGATCCGCCGGCGAGAAACCCTGCGGAGCCGAGGTCTGCATCAGCGCCACGATCCGTTGGGTATTTTCCGGGTTCATTTTCCATAAATTTCCGCTGGGACTCCCCGGCAGGGAAAAGAGTCTGAGATTATTCCACTTCACCCGGCTCCCTTCCATCAGCATCACGGCCATGTCCCAGAAAGAAATATTCGTATGAAAACCGGACAGAACCATCTTCGTATAACTCGGAAAACGCCAAAGGGTCGTCGGATTTTTAAGCCGTTTGATAAGTTCCTTCACAAAAAGCTGCTGGCGAAGGACGCGCCCCTGATCCGCGCTGCCCCCGCGAAATCGGACATATTCCAGAGCGCGTTTGCCGTCCAGAAGATAAGGCTCGGGCCGGGGATCAAAATGGATATGCAGATTCCCCCAGTTGTCGTCGTAATGCATGGGCTCGGTCACCCGGACATAGACTCCCCCCAACGCATCGATCAGTGCACGAAATCCCTGGTAATTGATCGTGAAGAAGAAGGGAATATCCACGCGCACAGTACCGCTGGAGAGCAGCGTCTCCAACTCCTTTTTCAGCGTCAACGAAGCGATTTCAAAGTTTCGGCCGGAATGTTTGAACTCGTAGGTGAAAATCTCATTGACGCGGTGAACCCCCGGCCGGGAAGGGCTATGGACCATCGTGTCGCGAGGAATGGACATCACGTCGAGAAAACGGCTCTTCGGGTCATAGGAAATAAACATGAGGGTGTCCGAGTGGCGCGCGTAATCCTCATAATCCACTCCGGCGAGCATCCCATTGATACGCTGCCCGCTCCGGAGCATTCGGGCCACGGGGCTGCACCAATTCAAAATCATGGTCACCAGCGCGAAAAACAAACAGATGCTCAGGACGGAAATTGCGAACCAGCGGCCCCGGTTCATACGGATCCCTTCCCTCGATACAACCGGTGACGCTGGATGTAGCGGGCAACCGCCTCAGGAACGTGGTAGCGGATCGAACCGCCCGCCCCCACTCGATAGCGGATCTCCTGGCTGGCCATTGCCACGGGAGGCGAGTGGATCAACCGGGTTTTGCGACGCAAGAGGGCCGGGAGCGAACCCCAGGGTTTTTCCGGCCGTTCGGCAATCAGAAAGGAACAGCGGTCCAGCAAGGCCGCACCCGAACGCCACGTATGAATCCGACTCAGGGAGTCCGACCCCATCAGAAAAAACCATTCATGACGGCGGTCCTGAAGAAAGTAATCCAGCGTCTCACAGGTATACACGGACCGCTCCTGGCGCGCCTCCCAATCGCTGACTTGAAAAAAAGGATTCCCTCGAACCGCCAGCCGGATCATGGCCAGCCGGTGATGGGCACTGATCAAAATCTCTTGCTTGTGTGGAGGATGGCCGGCGGGGATAAAAAGGACTCGCCCCAGTTGAAACTGCACGCGCGCCGATTCGGCCAGAATCAGATGTCCGAGATGGATGGGATTAAAGGTTCCGCCGAATAAGGCAATCTTCATGGTTCGGCTGTGCTCACCATGATCCTGAGCAAGGTCGAAGGATCATTCGCGGATTTGTCCGGTTCCCCTGACAATGTACTTGGTGGTGGTGAGTTCCCGGGCACCCATGGTCCCGCGGGCGTGCAGCTTCCGTGTCGAGATCCCGATCTCCGCTCCAAGGCCAAACACCCCGCCGTCGTGCAAACGCGTAGAGACGTTATGCATCACCGCCGCGGAATCCACCGTTCCCAGAAACTGCCGGGCGTGATCCGCGTTTTCCGTGACGATCGCATCGGAATGCCCTGAGCCGTAGCGATGGATGTGCTCGATCGCCTGATCCAGGCTGTCGACCACGCGGATCGAGACGATCAAATCCAAATATTCCGTCCGCCAATCCTCTTCCGTGGCGGGCATGGCGCTCGGGATCTGCTGGCAGGTCATGGGATCTCCGCGGATTTCCACCTTGGCGGCCTCGTAAGCACGGGCGATGGCCGGTAAAAATTGGCCCGCCACTTTTCGGTGGACCAAAAGGGTTTCCATCGCATTGCAGACCCCTGGCCGCTGCACTTTGGCGTTAAACGCAATGCGCTCCGCCATAGCCAGGTCGGCGTTCTCATCGACATACACGTGACAGACGCCCTTTCCGTGGCCGAGAACCGGGACGGACGCATTCTTCATGACGTGCTGGATCATCTCCTCCGATCCCCGCGCGATCACCAGATCCACCAGCTGGTTTAAGCGAATCAACTCCATAATGCTTTCCCGGTTGGTGTCTTCCAACAGTTGAATCGCCCCGTCAGGAATTTTCGCGGCCTGGGCCGCCTTGATGAGCACATGGACCAGAGCGCGATTGGAATTGATCGCTTCAGACCCCCCGCGCAAAAGCACCGCGTTGCCTGACTTTAAGCAAAGCGCGGCCGCCTCGACCGTCACATTCGGGCGGGACTCATAAATCATGGCAAGCACACCCAGAGGGACACGGACTTTCTCAATCTGAATGCCGCTCGGCCTTTTCCAGGTTTCAAGGATTTCCCCCACCGGATCGGCCTGGCCAGCGATTTCTCTTAAACTTTGCGCCATCCCTTCGACACTTTCTGGAGTCAATTTTAAGCGATCGATCAACGCGCTGTTCAATCCCGCCTGGGTAGCGGCTTCCACGTCGATTTCGTTATGAAAAAGGATGTCTTTAGACGCGGCCGTTAAAGCCTCCGCCATCGACTCCAGGGCGCGCTTCTTGTCATCAGCGGCGAGAAGCATTAAACGGCGACTGGCGGCTTTGGCCAAAAGAGCCTGCCGCGTCACCCGCTCGGCGATCGGAGAGAGAGAAGTCATATCGACTCCGATTCTACAAAAATTCCTTGTGCCGAACCGACGCAGGGACCAATAAGCTAAGATAGTTTGAGGAGGATCCGCATGTTGAAAAAGTTTTATCTGTTGATTGTGACGGTGGGGCTGTCCAGCGGGGTGGCATCCGCCCAGAGCGCCGACACCCAGAAGGCGATGGCGCGCATTGGCCAAACCGTTTTGACGGAGACCCAGATGCGCAACGACTTAGGGGTCGCTCTCTACGAAGCGGAGAATACTCTCTATCAGGTTGAAAAGAACTGGATTGATCAGCAGGCCAAGGTTCTGCTTTTTCAGCGAGCCGCCACCGAGGCGGGTTTAGCCGTGGAAGCCTGGCGGGCCCGCGAAATCGACGGGGCCGTCACGCCGCCGTCTCAAACGGAGATCCATCAGCTCCTGGAGCGTGTTCCGGCCAACCAGCGCGCGTCGACCGAGACGGTGCATCAGGCCACGCAACAACTCACTTACCAGAAACGATTACAAAAGGAAAATGAACTTTATCAGCAACTCTCAGCAAAATATCCGATTGAGGTTTTTCTTTCCAAGCCGGTCCCCCCGCACATTAACGTATCGTATGCGCCGGATGACCCGGCGAAAGGCCGCCCAAACGCCCCGGTGACCATTCTGGAATTCACCGATTTCCAATGTCCCTACTGCAAGCGGGCTCAGGAAACCCTTCTTCGGGTGGAGGCCGCTTATCCCAACCAGGTAAAAATCGTGGCCCGACAATACCCTCTTCCTTTTCATAACCGCGCCAAAGCCGCCTCAGAGGCCGCGCTTTGCGCCAAGGAACAGGGAAAATTCTGGGAGATGCGCGAGAAGCTCTTTGAAAAACAGCAGCTAGAAGATGCGGATTTCAAGCGTTATGCACAGGAGCTCCGCTTAGACGGGAAAAAATTCGACCACTGTCTGACGGACCATCGCATGGCGGCGCGCATCGACGCGGACGTGGCCGATGGACAGCGTTTCGGGGTGCGCGGAACGCCTCATTTCTTCGTCAACGGCCAGCCGATCAACGGCGCCCAACCGTATGAAGCTTTTGATCAGGCGATCAAGGATGCTCTTGCGGCAAAAAAGAAATAGGGGCGGCTAGTAAAGCCGTCGGGCGCCGGCGTAATGAAGCTGGAAGTAAGGATCGGAGAGGGCGGTGACGGTCACCCCGTGCTTGTGGCTGGAGGCATGAACAAATTTGTTCCGGCCGGCGTAAACCCCCACGTGAGAAATACCCCGACGGTATGTATTCTTAAAGAAGACCAGATCTCCCGGACGCAACTCGCTCATTTTCACCGACTTGCCGCTCTTGTAGAGCGCGTTGCTGGCTCTCGGGATCTTTTTCAACTTTAAATCCGCATAGACTCGATTCACCAGCCCGGAACAATCTAATCCCTTTTTGGAGCTCCCCCCAAACTTATAACGGGTTCCTTTATAGTGAAGGGCGCGCTCCACGATTTGTCGTCCATTTTTCGTCGGGGGTGCACTCTCTGCCGGTACCAGTGCTGAGCTGGACCGGGACGAACCCATCATCAGCCAGGGATGATGGGAGCGATGTTCCGTATATCCTGAAACAGGAATAAGGAGTCCTGCGAGTACAGTGAATAGAGATAGAGTTCTGGCTTTTTTCATGGTGGCATTTAGGTGTACCGTAAAAGCCGCGGGAAGTCAATGGAAGAGTGTTTACTGAATTAAAAAAACAAGAGGGGCGCCGTCCCGTCCCGAATCGACCTTCACAGAAGATCCTTCCTGGATTTCCCCTCCAACGACTTTCCGGGCTAACGGATCCAGAACCAACCGCTGCAGGGCCCGCTTCAGAGGACGCGCGCCAAAAGCAGGGTCAAAGCCTTCCCGGGCGATGGCGGCTTTCGCGCCATCGGTCACCTTCAGAGTAATGCGCTTATCCTGTAAACGTTTGGCCACTTGCTTCAGCTGAAGTTCAATGATCTGCGAAAGCTGCTTGGGAGTGAGCCGCCGGAAAATCACGATTTCATCGATCCGGTTGAGGAACTCCGGACGGAAATGCGCCTTGAGCGTCTCCTGAATACGTGTTTTGATCTGCTCGATATTCTTTTCTTCCTGAATCCAGTTGGAACCGATGTTGGACGTCATCAGAACGAGGGCGTTGCGGAAGTCTACGGTGCGGCCCTGGCCGTCGGTCAACCGGCCGTCATCGAGGATCTGAAGCAGGACATTAAAGACCTCGTGCGCGGCTTTCTCAATCTCATCCAACAGGATGACGCAATAGGGGCGCCGGCGGACCGCTTCCGTCAGCTGGCCCCCTTCTTCAAACCCGACATAACCGGGAGGCGCGCCGATGAGCCGCGCCACGGAATGCTTTTCCATGTACTCGGACATGTCGATGCGCACCAAGCTGCGCTCATCATCGAAAAGGTCCTCGGCCAGGGCTTTGGCCAGCTCCGTTTTGCCAACGCCGGTCGGCCCCAGAAAAATGAAACTGCCGATCGGCCGTCCGGGATCGGAAAGCCCGGAGCGGGAACGCCGGATCGCGTTGGCCACCACGTCAATCGCTTCGTCCTGCCCGATGACCCGCTGATGAAGCCGTGCCTCAATTTTCAGGAGCTTTTGCATCTCGGTTTCCAGCATTTTGGAAACGGGTATGCCCGTCCATTTGGAGACCACCTGGGCGATGTCCTCTTCATCCACTTCTTCCTTCAGCATCCGGTTCGATTTCTGGAGTTCTTCCAGTTTTTTGTTCAACTGATCCAGATGTTTCTGAACGTCCGGGGTTTTCCCATAGCGGATTTCGGAAGCCGTTCCCAGATCCCCCTCGCGTTCGGCTTTGGCCCCCGCGATCCGGTGTTCCTCCAACTGCTGTTTGGCCTGGCGGATGGCGGTAATGACTTCTTTTTCCTGCTGCCAATGGGCGCGAAGGCCCTTGGACTGCTCCTGCAGCTCCGTGATTTCTCTTTCCATTTTCTTGAGACGATCCACGCTCGGCCCACCCGAGGCGGCTTCTTTTTTGAGGGCGGTCCGTTCCATTTCGAGCTGGCGCAGGCGCCGCTCGACCGCATCCAGCTCCACCGGCATGGAATCCATTTCCATGCGTAGGCGGCTGGCGGCTTCATCCATTAAATCGATGGCTTTGTCCGGCAGGAACCGGTCGGCGATATAGCGATTGGACAGGACCGCGGCCGCGATCAAGGCGCTGTCCTTGATGCGCACCCCGTGGTGGATTTCGTAACGTTCCTTCAGGCCGCGAAGAATGGCGATCGCATCGTCAACCGAGGGTTGCCCGACGTAAACCGTCTGGAAACGGCGCTCGAGCGCCGCGTCTTTCTCGATATGCTTATGGTATTCATCGAGCGTGGTCGCCCCCACGCAGCGCAGCTCGCCACGGGCCAGCATCGGCTTTAACAGGTTGGCCGCATCCACCGCGCCTTCAGCGGCTCCCGCGCCGACCACGGTATGGAGCTCGTCGATAAAAAGAATAACGGCGCCCTGCGCCGCAGAGATTTCTTTCAAAACAGCCTTGAGGCGTTCCTCAAACTCCCCCCGGTACTTCGCCCCGGCGATCAGGGAACCCATGTCGAGCGCGATGACCCGTTTGTTTTTCAGGGTTTCAGGAACATCGCCTGCCACAATGCGCTGAGCGAGTCCTTCCACAATGGCGGTTTTCCCCACCCCGGGCTCTCCGATCAGGACCGGGTTGTTTTTCGTCCGGCGCGCCAGGACCTGGATGACCCGGCGAATTTCTTCATCCCGCCCGATGACCGGATCGAGCTTATTCTGGCGGGCGGCCTGGGTCAAATCCCGCCCGTACAGTTCGATGGCTGATAAGGTTTCTGGTGGCATATAGCTTATTCTAGCACTCTGATTATATAACTGCCAATTATCCTGGTGCAACTCCAGCCGCATCATGTACGATAAGGGCATGGAAAACACATCCGGTCATGGCATAGCAACGGTTGTCCCAGAGGAGATCAAACAATGGAGCTGGGGAGCTTTCCTGCTCAACTGGATCTGGGGGATTAGCAACGGGACCTATATTGCGTTACTCGCGCTGATCCCTTACGTCGGCTTCATTATGGCCATTGTTTTGGGTTTTAAAGGAAACGAGTGGGCCTGGCGGAATAAGCGCTGGGAGAGCGTCGAACAATTTCAACGCGTTCAGAAAAAATGGACTCTTTGGGGAGTAGGGCTCGTGGGCGGCCTTATTGGGTTATCTATTCTCGCAGCGCTGGCTATCCCTTTGCTGGTCCGACGTTAGCTTTCCATCTCAAATTAACGGGGATCCACCCACTTACCGTGGGTTTTGATGAGATCGATCAGACGCTGGTCAGCCTGATCGAAAGGAATCCCTTTTTCAACGCAGGTCCTTCCAACATAGAGGTTAATCCGGCCGGGGGCTCCTCCGACATAGCCAAAATCCGCGTCCGCCATTTCGCCGGGCCCATTAACGATGCACCCCATAATGGCGATCTTCACACCTTTAAGGTGACCGGTCTTCTGTTTGATCCGCTCCGCGGTGCTCTGTAAATCAAACAACGTCCGCCCGCAGGACGGGCAGGTCACAAACTCAGCTTTCGTGATGCGCACGCCAGCCGCCTGAAGCACGTTATAGAGAAGTTCCAGATCCTTGGCCGGTTCCTTCCCCTGCCCAGTCTGAACGCTGTCGCCAATCCCGTCGCAGAGGAGAGCCCCGAACGCGAGGGACGCCTGGAGGCGCTGTTCCTCAAAATTTGGATGTCCCGGTAGACGAAGATGAAAAGGGTAATCCGCTCCTTTCTGCCGTAAGAGCGCCGCCGCCAGACGGGTGTTGGCGATGAGGGCTTGCGCTGTTGGCAATCGGAAAGATAGGAGCAGGTTTTGGTTCCCTTCGCGCTCGCAACATTCGATCCCTTTCACCAGGTTGCGCGCCGGACCCAGAAAACCGGTATGACAGGGCCCTGACTCCAGGACAACCGTGACACCCGCCTCCCGGGCAGACCGGATAAAGACCCGAAACTGGTCGAGACGCTCAGCATCAGGGATCGAGCGCGGGCCGACGTAAGTAGCCGCGTGGACACCAGGAAGACCCTTCGTCATCGTCTGGAAATCGGTAAAACGGCCCCAAAAAGCCAGCCGCGTGGCCTCGGCACCCAGCGCACGACGAACGCTTTTCAAAAATTCCAGGGCCTTCTCGTCCGGAACCGGCCATTCCAGAATTTCAGGAACACTATCATTGTCGGAAGACCGTTGTTTCTCAAAAAAACGAAGAATTTCCTTGACCACCTTCTGGGGATCCGTTTGATCCCCCAGCCAGGGGGACACATCGCTGATGACCCGGACCGCGTTTTCGCCGCCGAGCATAAAGGGGCCGATCGGGATGGTGCGCGTCGTACGGCGGGCATAGTGGTAGAAATTGTCGACGTGGGAAAGGCCATTCAGGCCGTCATCGCGAGGAGCGGCTTCCGCCGCTTGGTCAGGAAGCCGCGACGTGGCGATCTGGCCTTGCGATGGCAGATTGCCACGCGCGCCTTTCCCATCAAACGAAGAGGCCGGCGCGCTCGCAATGACACCCATTGGCTGGTATGGTTTCGCAATCTGAAAAGCCACCGGCATCTCATACTCGGGGTCTTCCGTCAACGAGACGCGGATCGTATCGCCAATTCCGTCGCTGAGCAGGCTGCCGATTCCAATGACGGATTTTATGCGTCCATCCTCGCCATAACCGGCTTCCGTCACTCCCAGATGGAAGGGATAATCCATCCCCTCCTCCTGCAGGCGGACCACCAGGAGCCGGTAGGCGGCAATCATGACTTTCACGTTAGACGATTTCATTGAGAGGATCAGATCGTGGTAATCGTGCTTCCGGCAAATTCGCACAAACTCCAGCGCCGACTCCACCATTCCCTCCGGAGAATCCCCATAGCGGTTCAAAATCCTGTCGGAGAGCGACCCATGATTGGCCCCCAGACGCATGGCCCGTCCAAGGCTTTTGCATTTCAGAACGAGCGGGGTGAAACGTTCTTCAATGCGGACGAGTTCGGCGTGATACTCTTGGTCGGAATACTCTTTGATTTTGAACGTTTTCGAATCGGCATAATTGCCGGGGTTGACACGGATTTTTTCCACATGATCCGCTGCTTCCATCGCGCATTCCGGATTGAAATGGATGTCCGCGACGAGCGGAATCGCCGCATATCCTTTGGCGTTGAGCTGCCGGCGGATGTCCCCCAGCGCCCGGGCGTCCGCCAGGGTGGGAGCCGTCATGCGGACCATCTCGCAACCAGCCTGGACCATCCGGATGGCTTGGGCCACCGTTGCGTTCACGTCGGCGGTCGGCGTCGTGGTCATCGACTGGATACGGACAGGGTTTTCTCCTCCTACCCCGATCTTCCCCACCTTCACCACCCGCGTCTTTCGACGGTGATAATGAAAAAGGTCCGGGACAAACGGTCTATCCATATAATTAATTATAGCAGGGTCAGGGAATGGAGGGGCCGTTGACCACGGTCCAATACAAGGCCCAACGGTTCTTTTTTTCACGGTCAGCCACGATAACAGAGACCCGACCGGGTGCCAGCCCGACAAGCTGAGGAGTTGAAGGATTGATGAGGCGTTCGACGACCGCTTGCCCGACCTCCCCCAGGAGAGGCTGTGCGTTGGCGTCGACTTCCTGCACGTAAACACCGGAACCGCTGGAACGATTATCCAGCCAAGCAGCGAAAACACCGTCCCGCCCGTTATCCGCCAGCGCGACATGCCCCTGATCACTTCCAGCGGGAGCCAGCGGAAGCCCGAGGGGGTCAGGATCGACCGGCTTGCGCGATGAAAGGGACTCCGCGAATACCTGCCAATGGGTCTGGTTTCGATAGTCTTCCCACCCCATCCAAACCGTTCCTTCTCCATCTCCAAACAACGACGGGTTCCATTGATCGCTGTTCCCGAACGATAGAGGAACACCTTCCGGAGCCCAACGAAAATGGCCCGTGGCGGAAAGGGACTGCATAAAAAGACGGTTCGCTCCCGAGCGGGCCCCCAGCCAGGCGATGGCTGCGCCGCCGTCTCCTCCCGGCGACAGAAGCGGTCGCTCATGGGCCGCCCCAGCCGGCGCGGTGACCACGATCCCTTCCTCACCCCAGAGCCGATCGCCCTGATAATCCATCCGCTGGGATTGGATTTGAGAAGCGTTTTCACGAAAATCCTTCCAAGCCACAATCGCTCCCGCCTGACCATCGGTCACGACCGCCGGATTTCTTTGATCCGAAGGCCGGAGCGAAACGCGCAAACCCTCCGGACGCCACAAAAGGGTGCCGTCGGCGTTTACGTGCTGGGCGATCAGAACCTGGCGGGAGGCCATGCGTTTTTCAGACCAAACGACATAAGCTCCTCTTGCGGCATCCGACACCCCGGCAGGAGAGGCGCAACTCCCCGTCGAAAGCAGCACCGCAGGTTGTCCAGGCCAGAGGGGTTTTCCATCAGAGCTAAATCGTTGAGCGAAGAGTCCCGTGGCATTCGTCCAGGACAGGGCCAATCCACCCTGGCCATCCGGGAAAGCATCCCACGCGTCCGCGTCCGGCAACTGCTCGGCCAACAAATTCCCCGGCAAGCTCCAGAAAGCTTTTCCATCCGGCCCCACGCGCTGGGCCACAAGTGAAAATGCTCCATTCTGCTCATGCGTCCAGACCACGAAGAACCCGCCATGATCGTCCTCCAGACTCCGGTAAAGAAAGCGCCCGCTTTCTTCTACCCAGATGGGCGTACGGCCGGGAGAAGGGATCCGCCCCTGGCCATAAAGCAGGGCGGACATCCCCAGGAGGGGCAACACAAGGAAAGCTGATCTCCAGCGGTTCATTTTCCCCCGTCATCCCCCGCGGGTTCTGGCGGGGGATCTATACATCCATGGTGGATCCCCGGCCAGTGGCTGCCGGGGATGACGACTTTATATTATCAAACCTTTGCTTGACGGGTCCGAAAGGGCTCGACTATACTAACGTCGTTATGGACGAACAAATTTATATCACTCGACGGGGCTATCACAAACTTCAAGAGGCTATGGAAGCGCTGAAAAAGCGGCGGCCGTTGATCTCGCACGAAATCAAAGAGGCTCGCGAGAAAGGTGACTTAAAGGAAAACGCGGAGTATCACGCCGCCAAAGAAGAAATGGCGCATAACGAACGCCGCATTCAGGAAATTGAATTGAAGCTGGGAGGCGCCCGGATTTTAGAAGACCAGGGCGATCTTCCAACGGACAAAGCCTACATCGGCGCGACGGTGACCGTAACAGACGACACCCGCACTGAGATGCGCTATACCCTTGTGGATTCTTCCGAATCCGACCCGTCCAATGGCCTGATTTCCATTAGCTCTCCGATTGGCAAGAGCCTCCTCGGCCAGGCCATCGGGGCGATCGTGACCGTCCCGGTCGGCAAAAACGGTTACAAACTCACCATCACCGCCATCACCCGCGGCTAAAGACCCGACTTATAGGCCCCGATCCGAACCCGAATGTTTTCGGCGTGGTTCCCTTTTGGAAAACGCACCAAATAGTCTTCGTGTTTCTGAATCAGTTCAACCCGAGAAAGCCGATTTTCTTTATGAATACACTCCAGATAGCCGACATACGCATCTTCAGCAAACGATGAAGACGGGTATTGGTCAGCAACACGAATAAAGTAAGTCGCGGCGGTTGTGAGATTTTGCTTGATGTAATACCCCTGCCCCACGTAATACTCGACCGGCGGGACCCAGTTCGGATCCGGATGCTGATCCAGATAGCGCAACAGCAAGCCTCTTCTGACAACAACGCTACCGGCAACAAAACTCCCGGCCAGGATCGCGAAAATCAGAATGATTTTTTTGAGCATATTTCAATGTACAAAAATCATTTTTACTTTGCTAATCCGTCCATCAGGACAGATCCCGTATCTCGGGACGGATCACGTAAAGAATGGCCGTATAAAATCCCAGCAGACTTCCCTGAATCAGAAGCGTACGGGGCGCTCCGACATGGTTGGCCATCCAGCCTGCCAAAAGATTCCCGAAGGGCATCGTCCCTCCGAAACAAAAGATGAACAGGCTCACGGCACGTCCCCGGAGATGATCCGGGACAGAGGTCTGGACCAACGTATTGATCACGGAAGTAAAACTGACCATGGCGTATCCGGCGGCGACCAGGCAGAAAAGAGAAAAATAAAGACGGTGGGAAACGGAAAATCCAATACAGGCCAGAGAAAAGACCAGAACGGACATCAGAACATAATTGCCTTTCCTCGGAAAATCCGCCAGATAAGCCACCCGAAACCCGCCCAACACGGCGCCGGTCCCGAAAGCCCCCACCAGCCATCCCAGGCCAACGACTCCAATCCTGAGAATATCCCGGGCAAAAACAGGCAACAAGATGACCAGCGGGACCCCCAACAGACTCGTCATAGCCAAGGTCAGAAGCAGCCACAAGAGCGCTCGCGCACCACGCATGTAACGGAATCCGTCCGTCAGGTCTTTCCAAAAACCGGAAAAACCGCTTCCAACAGCAAGATGTTTGGGTTGTATTTGGATAAAGGAAAGGGCCGCGATCACCGCCAAAAAACTGACCGCATTGGCATAAAAACAACCAGCGGTTCCAAAAAAGGACAACCCCAACGCCCCAATCAGGGGGCCGATGGTTCGCGCAAAATTAAACTGAGCGGAATTCAGAGCAATCGCATTCGAAAGATTTTTGCGTTCAACCAACTCACCTAAAACGGCCTGGTAGACAGGCCAGGCAATCGATTGGGTCACGCCTGTACAAAACGAAAGCAGGATGATTTGCCACACCCTCACCCGATGGAACTGGGTTAAAACCGCCAGGAGAAGCGCTAATCCAAGAAAAACAACCTGTGTTCCTAGCAAGAGCCGCCGCCGGTTAAACCGGTCCGCGATGACGCCCCCCCAAAAAGCAAAAACAGAAAGCGGGATGGATGCGGCAAAACCGTCCAGCCCAAGATAAAAGGGGGAGTTGGACAGATCCAGCACCAGCCAGGCCTGGGCCAAACTCTGCATCCACGCTCCGAT